>JBBJOX010000043.1:0-13653 GCA_037724245.1 Thermomicrobiales bacterium
CAATGCGCTGAAGGATCTGGGCATCCGTCTCGAAGATTCCGATGTCGACGCAGCCTATCAGCGCTTTGTCGAACTGGCTGATCGAAAGAAGAACGTGACCGGAGCCGATATTGCGGCGCTGGTTTCCGATCAGACCACGTCGGCCGGTGCTGGAAACGCGCTCAAACTCCTCCGCTGGAACGCCAGCATCGGAAGTGGCGGCAGCGCAACCGCCAGTGTTGTGATCGACGGAGGCACCGGCGAACTCGCCGGCGATGGATCCGGCAACGGACCGGTCGATGCACTGTTCCAGGCGATCGACTCGGCGGTCAAACTCGAAAACGAACTCGAGTACTACCATGTTACGGCGGTGACGCCTGGCGAGGATGCGCAGGGTCAAACCCACATCCGTATACGCGCCAACGGCAAGCTCTATACCGGACACGGACTCGCGACCGATGTC
The DNA here is from genome assembly GCA_037724245.1 of Thermomicrobiales bacterium. Classification (GTDB taxonomy): domain Bacteria; phylum Chloroflexota; class Chloroflexia; order Thermomicrobiales; family UBA6265; genus JBBJOX01. Next base: position 443 of record JBBJOX010000043.1, read on the forward strand.
GTCGAGGCGAGTGCCCGCGCATATCTGGCCGCACTTAGTCAGCTCTCGCAGGAACGACCGGACACGGTGCTGATGGGCTCGTCCACGTCGCGCTGGAGTTAGGTGATGTCTGAAGCAACCATTCGTCGGGACACTGTCTGGCAACAGGAGGATGTCGCCCGGAGCTATTTCTCGTCGCGACGTGGCATTCCTTTGGCTGATGTTCAGCTCGATGTCATGCGCCGCCTGATCGAGGAACATAAGGTCACTGTTCGCAATCTGCTCGACTTCGGAGCAGGCGACGGTGCGGCGGCGGCTGTTCATTCCTGGCAACCGGTCGATCGGATGGTCCTCGTCGATCTCTCGCATCCGATGCTGGACGAGGCGCGATTGCGATTTGCCGGCGTGTCAGCCGAAATCGATTACATCGAGGGTGATTTGTTGGGCAGCGAATGGTTGCCGAACATCGTCGCCCGGGGTCCGTACGATCTGGTGGTGTCGCGATATGCGATTCACCACCTGCCCCATGATCGGAAGAAGTCGCTCTACCACGACATCCTCGGGTTGCTCGAACCTGGTGGGTTGTTCATCAATATCGAACACGTGAAGTCGGCGTCGCCGGTTTATCAGAAGGCGTTCGATCATCTTTTGATCGAGGGGATCAATGCGACGGGCGATGATGCCGAGTCAATCCAGGCGACCACCGAAGCCTACTACAGTCGCCAGGACAAGGATACGAATATCCTCGCTTCGGTGGAGGATCAATGCGAGTGGCTGCGCGAGATCGGCTTCGTCGACGTCGACTGTGCGTTCAAGATCTTCGAGCTTGCCGTTTTTGTCGGAAAGAAACCAGTGGATTCCGCCCAGTAATCGGAGACAACGGAAATGTCAGAAGCGCAAACAATGGCGGAAAAGGTATGGGACCACCATATCGTACGGAGCGCCGTGGATGAACCGGATCTGCTTTATATTGATTTGCATCTCGTACACGAGGTGACATCGCCGCAGGCTTTCGACGGGCTGCGCCTTGCCGGGCGCCCCGTGCGACGACCTGATCTGACGATCGCAACGGCCGATCACAATGTCCCCACGATCAACATCGATCAGCCAATTGCGGATCCGGTTTCGGCATTGCAGGTCCGCAAGCTGAGCGAGAACGCGAAAGAATTCGGCGTGCGACTTCATCCGATGGGTGATCCGAGTCAGGGGATCGTTCACGTTATCGGTCCTGAACTCGGTTTGACCCAGCCCGGAATGACAATTGTCTGTGGCGACAGTCATACCTCGACGCATGGAGCGCTCGGAGCGCTTGCCTTCGGCATCGGCACCAGCGAAGTCGAGCACGTGCTGGCCACTCAGACACTGACCCAGAATCGACCTCAGACGATGGCGATCACGGTCGATGGTGATCTCCAGCCGGGGGTTACGGCGAAGGATGTCATTCTCGCGATCATTGGCAAAATCGGCACGGGTGGCGGTGCGGGATCCATTGTCGAGTATCGCGGTTCGACAATCCGCGGCCTGTCGATGGAAGGTCGGATGACGATCTGCAACATGTCGATCGAGGGCGGAGCCAAGGCCGGCATGATAGCCCCCGATGACAAAACCTATGCCTATCTCGAAGGCAAGCAGTACGCGCCAACCGGCAAGCATTGGGAAGCCGCACTCGATGCCTGGAGATCACAGGTTTCCGACATCGATGCCACATTCGATCACGAGCACATCCTCGATGGGTCATCACTCCAGCCTCACGTGTCGTGGGGAACGAATCCGGCGCAGGTGGTCTCCATCGATTCACTGGTGCCCGATCCTGATCAGTTTGCAGCGCAGCTCGATCGTGATTCTGCGGCGCGGGCACTCAAGTACATGGCGCTCAAGGCGGGAACGCCGATCCGCGATATCACTGTCGACACAGTCTTCATCGGATCATGCACGAACAGCCGGATCGAAGATTTGCGCTCCGCGGCCCAGATCGTGGCCGGACGTCAGGTTGCTGGTACCGTTCGCGGCCTGGTGGTTCCAGGATCGATGCGAGTCAAGGCTCAGGCCGAACGGGAGGGCCTCGATCAGATTTTTCTTGCTGCCGGATTCGAATGGCGTCATGCCGGGTGCTCGATGTGTCTTGGGATGAACCCCGATCAACTTCGACCCGGTGAACGCTGCGCCTCCACCAGCAATCGGAACTTCGAGGGCCGCCAGGGCAAAGGTGGCCGCACCCACCTCGTGTCGCCACAGGTTGCTGCGGCCACAGCGATTGCTGGCCATTTCGCCACGCCAACCGACATTGGAGCGAATTGATGGAACCGACGAAAATCGTTCAGGGCCGAGCAGTACCGCTCGAACGGAGTGACGTCGATACCGATCAGATCATTCCCGCAGTCTGGCTGAAACGAGTTGAGCGAACCGGATTCGGTGAGGGACTTTTTTCAGCCTGGCGAGAATCCGATCCCAATTTCGTCCTGAACCGCGAAGAGTTCAAGGGCGGCAGTGTGCTTGTATCCGGCGAAAATTTCGGAACTGGTTCGTCCCGCGAACATGCAGTCTGGGCGCTGATGGACTACGGCTTCAAGGCGGTCGTTTCCCCGAAGTTTGGCGATATCTTTCGCAACAATGCAACCAAGTCCGGGCTGGTCCCGGTGCAGGTCACGCCGGAGTTCGGAGCGAAACTCCTCGAAGCTTCGGCTGAGCATCCCTTCCTCGAAATCATCGTCGATGTCGAATCGCGAACGATTTCTGCGCCGGCCGTCGGGTTGCAGGCCAGCTTCCCACTCGATGATTTCACCCGGCATCGATTCCTCGAAGGTTTGGACGACATCGGAATCACGATGACCCATGAGGCGGATGTTTCTGCATACGAGCACAACCGACCGGCATGGATGCCAGCCGTCGATGCTCCACAACCAGTCGCAGGATAGCGTTGTGGACGTCTGATATTCGCTGCTGTTCGAGATTCGAATCCTGGAGAAATCATGCCTGTTCATCCGCATATTGTTGTCTTCGCTGGAGACGGAATCGGCCCGGAAGTGGTGCACGAAGCACGGCGTGTCCTCGAAGTTGTCGTCCCGCATTTAACGTACAGTGATCTGCTCCTTGGTGGCTGCGCGATCGATACCCACGGGGTTCCTCTGCGTGACGAGGATGTAGAAACCGCCCGGGATGCGGATGCCGTGCTGCTGGGAGCAGTTGGCGGTCCGAAATGGGACAACCCTGCCTCCTCTATCCGACCGGAGCAGGGATTGCTGAAGATTCGCAAGGAGCTTGGCCTTTTCGCCAATCTGCGACCGGTCAAGGCCAGTGAGATGCTGGCCGACGCCTCCCCACTCAAGAACCACATCATTGCCGGAACGGATATCGTCGTCGTTCGCGAACTGACCGGCGGTCTCTATTTCGGGCAGCCTTCGAAGCAGTGGGACGAGGGTGGCGAGCGGGTTGCCGTCGATACCATGTTCTACCAGGAACACGAAATCGAACGAGTTGCACGTATCGCCTTCGAGTTTGCCCGGCAGCGTCGGAGCAAGGTGACCAGTATCGACAAGGCCAATGTGCTGGCGACGTCACGACTCTGGCGGCAGGTTGTTACCGAGGTGGCGTCCGACTATCCCGACATTGTCCTCGATCACATGCTGGTCGATTCGGCTTCGATGAAGCTGATCCAGTCGCCAACAATGTTCGATGTGATCGTCACCGAGAACATGTTCGGCGATATTCTGACCGACGAGGCATCGGTCCTCGGAGGGTCGTTGGGGTTGCTCGCTTCGGCCAGTGTCGGTGCAGAACGTGAAGGGCGCAATCGACTCGGCCTGTTCGAGCCGATTCACGGCACGGCACCGGACATTGCCGGCAAGGAGATTGCCAATCCTGCCGGAATGATGTTGTCTGCCGCGTTGATGTTACGGATGGCGTTCGGACTGGAAGCGGAAGCGACGGCTATCGAAGCTGCGGTCGATGCGACGCTCAATGCCGGGATCCGGACCGGTGATCTCGGTGGATTGGCTAGCACCGTCGAATTCTCAGATGCGGTCCTCGAGCGGATCGATCGGTAGTGGACGGACTGGTGCCTCGATCCGATGAGTTCCAAGCTTGATCGTGCGCTCGATCCGCAGTTCAGGATATGGCTCTCGGACATTCAGTCGCAAGATGTCGATTTCCTCAACCTGGAACGTACCGAAGCTGGTGTCCCGGAATGGAATCAGAAGTTCTCGAAGATCGGCCGCCGGTGCGCTCTCGGTGTAATTCGCGATCGTCGTGATCGGCAGATACGGGAAATGCTTGTTCGGCGGAATGATCACGAAATCGCGCATGCGGAAGTGAATACGTGAGAGCCAGCCGTTGTCACGGATATTGAAGAACGCAGCATCGGAAAACGAGTTGATACCGGCCAACTCGATGGTGAACGGATTGAAATCCCCGATCGGTCCATCGATGTACCCAAGAAACTCATCGAGGCGTGCCGCTGTGAACTCGTCCCGCGAGGAAGGTTTGTCGACGACGAAGCCGATTTCCTGAACCGTGATGTGCAGGAATTCAGGCGGATGCAGGCGCACAGGTGTGGCAGCACCAAGAGTTTCCCGGAGATCTTCGTACTCCGGACCAAGCGCTTCTCGCGGAATTTTGACGCAACAGAGAATGAAGTCGCCGGCACGCGACGTCCAGGCGTCGGTATCGTGTCGACCGTCCTCGATCATTGCAATGGTTTCGAAGCGGTTCCAGATCCGGTCGAAGGAGCGCTGCTGCTCGGCCGGGATGTCCGGCATCCACCAGAGCGGATGCCGGATCCAATTTGGAATTCTCGGTCTTCGAGAACGATCTGGTGTCGCGAGGGCTGCTTCCGGTTCCTGCGCCCGTTCCTCGACATCGGCAGACATCGGTACTACGACACTTCCTTGATCATGATGCTGGTGACGCCACCGGGAGCGTGAACGTCGGCACGGTCACCGGCTCTTTTACCGAAGAGCGCCTTACCGATTGGAGATTCGGTCGAAATCAGACCCATTGTTGGTTTGGCCTCGATCGCGCCAACAACGGTATAGCGTTCCTCATCTCCGCCAAAGTCGACAACGACCTTGCTTCCCAGCCGAATGACGCCGTCGGATGCCGGACTTTCCTCGACGACTTCGACGTTACGGAGCATGTTCTCGAGATCGTGGATACGTTTCTCGTTCATCTGCTGATCCTGTCGCGCCGCATCATAGGCTGCGTTTTCGCGAAGATCACCGTGCGACCGGGCGTCGGCCACCTGCGCAACGATTTGCGGACGTTTGATTTCGACCAGCTCTTCCAGTTCATTCTTGAGTCGAACAAATCCTTCGCTGGTGACTGGAACTCGTTTCTGGTCCATAGTCTCTTCCACTCCGCATGGTACCGATGATTGCCATGTTCTGATAGAACAATGCACCGGTGTCTGCAATGCTGACGGCGCCGGTGCCTGTTTTCGCTCGACGCTGGACGTTACATCATCGATTGCACAATAGACATTCGGGTCGCCCAGACATTTCGAATTGTAGATAGTACCGCCAAACGCAAGAACTTTCCGCCTTCGAACGTTACTGGACTTCGAACGTGGCTTCGATCTCAACCGCAATGTTATTGGGCAATCCGACAAATCCGACGGCCGAGCGAGTGTGCCGTCCTGCTTCTCCCAGAACCTCGACCATCAGGTCGGAGCACCCGTTCATCACGGCGGGATGTTGCTCGAAGGCGGGATCCGAACTGACCATGCCCAGGAGCTTCACAGTCTGGGACACGTTGTCGAGGCTTCCCAAAGCCGCCTGAACCGTTGCCAGAATTTGCAGACCGACACTGCGAGCCACCTGGTACCCCTGCTCAACGGTCAGGTCGGATCCCAATTTTCCTTTCGGCTGGCCGTCGGCCGGTCCTGTCCCGGACACGAAAAGCAGATTTCCCGTTCGGTAATAGCGGACATAGTTCGCTGCCGGATTGACTGGTACGGGAAGTGTGATCCCTAGGTCCTTCAATCGTTGCTCTGCTGTCATAGCGGAAATATTCCTTTCATAAATCTGCAATCTTCCCTATCGTGTACCGAACAACTTCTGGATTCGTGCAACTGATTCGGTCAGCAGGGCGTCGCCGGTTGCGAACGAGAGCCGAAAATGCCCTTCGCCGGCAGCACCGAACGCGATACCGGGAACGACTGCCACATGAGCTTCCTGCAGAATTCTGTCGCCCAGCGTCACCGAGTCGAGTCCCGTTTCCCGTCCATCGACAAGCGCATAGAATGCCCCTTCGATCGGTGAGATCCGAAGCCCGTTGACGCGGTTGAGTCCGTCTGTAACCAAGTTGCGCCGACGTTTCCAGGCCGTGACCATTTCACCGATGAATCCCTGGGGTCCGTTCAGCGCAGCCACTCCGCCAGCCTGGGCGAACGAGGTGGCACACGTCGCGGAATGACTGTGGACTTTGGCAATTTCGGAAATGAAGTCCGGATGACCGACGACGTATCCGAGTCGCCAGCCAGTCATCGCATAGGCTTTCGACAAACCGTTGAACGTGAGCGTCCGATCTTTCATTCCCGGTAGCGTGGCGATGCTGTGATGCGTGGAGCTGCCGTAGAGAATCTTTTCGTAGATCTCGTCGGTCCAGACGAGAAGATCATGGGCAATCGAGAATTCGGCGATCGTTGTCAGCTCGTCCAGGGTCAGCACCCTGCCAGTTGGATTGTTCGGCGAGTTGAGCATGATCACGCGGGAATTGGATGTGACGTGCGATTCGAGAATGTCACGAGTTACGGTGAAGTTGTCGTCCGGGCTGAGGGATACCTCGATCGCCCGGCCACCGGCCAGCTCTACCATCGGAATATACGAAACCCAGGCTGGCGTCAGCACCAGCACATCCACGCCTGGTTCAACGAGCGCGAGTGCGGTTTCGAAAAGTGCCGACTTACCGCCCGGCGTCACGATGACTTGGGTCGCCGGATTGACCTCGATGCCATTGTCCTGCTTCAGTTTTTTCGCAATCGCACTTCGCAGCGCCGGTGTTCCGGTGCTGGCGACATAATGCGTGTCTCCACCATTCATTGCATCGGTGGCTGCCTGGCGCACATGGTCCGGCGTAATGAAATCCGGATCGCCGCCACCGAGATCGATGACGTCGATTCCCTGCGCCTTGAGCGATCGCGCCTTGTCTGAAACGGCAAGTGTTGGCGATGGCGCAGCATCCCGCACACGACTCGCCAGAAACTCGTCTGAAACCCGATGCGTGACCAAACTCGTATCCCTTCAGGAAGAGGTGTTACGACAGAATCTGCCAACCGGAGAATTGCCCGGTCGCAATGCCCGGCCATTCTAACCTGCTTCGAGAGCGATCGGAACATTGAAAGGAATCGGCCGGGCATCGTGCAACCGAAACACAGCCAGAATCGTCTCTGAATCAGGAACGGTTCCATCGTCCGGTCACAAGTCGACGTGAGGTCAGGTGCAGCGAGTGTCCAGATCAAGGGGGCAAAACAGATGGATCATCGTTGCGATGCTCTTTGGCATCATGTTTGTACTGCCGACCTACGCCCAGTCTCCGGAATCCAACTGGGAGCAGAAGGGCATTCTGGAAACTGGACTCTACGAAAGTCCCCAGTTCTCGAATCAGGTGACCTGGACCGAAGCGTGGGATGTCGATGTCGACGGATCGCTGACCGATGGAAACCAGCTCGTCGACAAGATCAGTCTGAACTATGAAAATAAGGGCACTGCCGTCATCATGTTCATAAAAGCCGGTGGCGAATATCCCGAGGACTATGCTCGCCGTCTTATCCGCTACCGGGGAGTAGCCGAACCCACCGCCGAGGTTGTCTGGACAGACTCGGACGAGCAGACAAGCCTGATCCTGTACGAGACGATCGTCGATGGTCGAGATGTCTCCAGTCTGATCGAAATACGTCTCGTCGATGAGGAAACCACGTTGCAGGTCGTTGAGTTGTTGCTCTATCCCGAATACGCTGAAACAGTCTTCGAAAGTACGCAGGCGGACATCGCAATCGATAGCGAGCCACCATTCTGGTTTGTCGACGAATTCCCTACCGAAGCCCTTGTGGACTAACGAAATCACTGCGGCCAGCAATGCTCGCTCAACAACTGGAGAAGATGTGCATGATGACAACGAAGCCGACTGATCGGCGAATCTTTCGACTGGTGTCCGTCCTGATTTTGGCGCTGGCCATGCTGGTTCCGTTGGTCAGTGTTCAGAGTGCGTCAGCGCAGGACGCGTCCAAAGACGGGTTCACGGATGACTTCACTTTCGAATCGCTCTTCGGGTATACCTTGACTTGGGACGATTCCTGGGAAATTGATAACGAAGGCTCTGGCTTTTACGAAACAGAACTCGCCGATTCGCTCTATTTCACGCAGGACCACGGAGTCAGTTCATTCAGCCTGGTCGCATTGCCGAGCATTGGCTCGGTCATCTCCAGTCTCGGTTATTACACCGAATACTACCGAACCGTGCTCGACAGTCCAGAGCTGATCGAAACTGGTGCAGACAAGCGTGGCGGCGCCTCGCTGATCCGCTTCGAGTCAGACAATGTCGCCTACGGCCTTTACATCCGTGTGTTCCTCGATGCAGGAATGTCGACCGAACTTCAGGCTGTCGTAGTCGGCGAACTCGAAACCTTCGATACGCTACTGGAATCCGTCCAGGAAACCATTGGCTTCAATGGCGACCCGATCCTCGGTGAACTTGATCCTGCCGATACGCTCGCCTTGCTCGAGGATGGAGAGGCGATTCCTTTCCCCACCCCGAGAGGCCAAACTACACCAGACGAAGAAGAAGACTCGGATGATCCATCCGAGAACGAAGACATCAAGCTTCCGGAGGACGATGATCCAACAGAAGAGCCCGAAGACGTCGATCCAGATGCGACCGAAGAGGATGATGCCGCCGAACCTGAGCCAACTGAGGAAGTGGACGACGCCGAACCAGAACCGACCGAAGAGGATACTGAGACCGGCGATGACGTCTCGAATCTCGGGTTAGTCGAAGATGGCGTGTACCAAAGTCCGCAGTTCGGCGTGGAGCTCGAATGGTCGTCTGACTGGGAAGTCGATACAGATACCCTCGGATCTGACGAGGATTTCGGTGTCGATCAACTGGCAATGATCAGCACCGATCTCGACGCTTCGTTCTACCTGACCATGTACTCATTGGACAGTTTGACGCCATCCGAGTGGACCACCCAGTTCGAAGACCTCGTCGAAAACGGGGACCAGGGGCTTGAGATTCTCGAACAGGATGTCGTCGATAATGTCGAGACATTTCTCTACTCCTTCGAGTTTGAAGGGGAGGTGGGCTACGGAATTGTCGAGGTCTACGCGGATCAGGCCAATGACGCACTGATCATTGTCGAAATCAGTGGAACTGAAGAAAGTCTGGAAGAGGCATTCGCCAGTGCGCAGATTGAAATCGAGCTCAATGGTGATCAGCCGTTCATCGTGACTGAAGAAGTTCCGCAGATACCCTGATCACCGCTTGATGGAACGGGATGGAGACGAGCATCGTTGACAGTACGAGGGACCCATTGTGCCGATTCATGTGTAAGGAAACACACGACATGAAGACACCGTCGTCAGGATATTCACGCCATCCGTTGGCACTGGCGCGCCTGCTGGTTGCCGCGCTGTTCATGGTCACGTCGTTTTTGGCGATACCGATCTCGGTGTCAGCCGCCCAGGGTTCCAGTCAGGAAGTTGGCCCCCTGTCGTCACAGACAGATACCGAGGAGACCGTCTACGTCTCCGAACTGACCGATGAGGAAATCACCTGGTCCGACGACTGGGTTCTGGATGAAGAAGGCGTTATTTCGGAAGACGGTCTCGAGACTTTCTTCCTCGATTCCGACGATGGCAGCTTCTTTGTGGCCTATGTCGAGGGTGAAGCTGCACTCGATGAGGAATTGGCCGCCTATCTCGAAGGTTTCACCGAAGCACTCGGGACGGGCGAGAATGTCGACGCCGCCGAAGTCGGGGACAGCTATTACTCGCTGGATCTCGTCGAAGGCGAAGACCTCAATTTCGCGCTCTTCAGCGTGATCACACAGGTCGATGACTTCCTCCGAGTCGATACCGTAGCAACCGATCCGGATTTGCTCGGAGACCTCGTTGATTCCGTGAAAGCGACGATCGAGCGCGACGGCGATGAAGTGTTTGCCGAGATCGAAACCGTCACCGATACAGAGGTCGAACTTGCGGTCGCCGATGACGACGAGGATGTCACGCCGGACGACGAGGATGTCACGCCGGACGACGAGGACGTCACGCCGGACGACGAGGACGTCACGCCGGACGATGAGGACGTCACGCCGGACGACGAGGATGTCACGCCGGATGATGAAGACGTCACCCTCGAGGACGAGGAACTTTCTGAGGACTGGATCGACGCCGGTCTCGTTTCCGCCACCGAGTATGAAAGCCCGCAGTTCAGCTACACCGTCGAATGGAACGAACCATGGGTTCTCGACGAGTACTACGATGATCCCGAGAACGGTACAGGGACGGTCGTCACCGAAGACGGTGATTCGAACGCTGATCTGCTCCATATCTGGATAGAAGATCTCGAGTCGATTCTCAGGATTCAGGGGTTCGAAAACACCAGCGAGTTGACGACTGACGACTACCTTGCATACTGGGAATCCGACGACTATCTCGAAGGATTTAGTGCCGTGGCCGAGAGCCTTTCGGTCGAAGGCGATGCTGACGTAGCAGCGTCTCTCTACTATCTCGATTCAGGATTCATCGGGTACAATCAGGTGACCTTGCTCGACGATGGAGAAACGTTGGAGTTCCTCTTCTTCCTCGCCCCGGTCGATTCGTTCGAGGAGGCCTTCGAGCTTGCACAGGAAGAGATCGAGATTGACGGAGTCACGTCGTTCGAGGTCTATTCCAGCGCAGAAGTCACCGAAGCTGTGGAGGACTTCCTACCCTAGGCTCTACATCGATGATCGAAACACCCGGAAGCAGACATGCTTCCGGGTGTTTTGTGCCCGAGGTGCATCAGGCAGGGAACATGACGCGAATTTATGACGTTAGTATTTCGGCACTGAAACCGTACACGTTATCGGACAGGGAAGGGACAACGACTCCATGTTGGCTTTGAACCGCAAATCCTCGTTGCCCACTCTGTTGCTTGCGCTTGCCCTGGTTCTCGTTCCATTGCTTGGGTCGGCCCGAGTTGTAGCTGCCCAGGATACAGGGCTGATCGATGACGAGATCTATGTCTCCGAACTTTCAGAAGAAGAGGTTACCTGGTCGAGCGATTGGGCAGTCGATGAAGACAGCATTACCGTGGAAAGTGATGTCGAATCGTTTGTCCTGACTGCTGAGTCGGGCCTCCTCTATGTCATCTATGTTGCAGGAGTTGGTGGCAGCCTCGACCTCTATCTTGAGGATTACACCGACGGGTTTCTCGCCAATCTTGGTGATGTCGAAAATCTGGACGCGGATTCGGCGGGTGATGGATTCTATGCACTTGACCTGATTGAGGATGCTGAATTTGAATACACAGCGTTCAGCGTTATCACCGAGGTCGAGGACGCAATCCGCCTGGATATCGCCATCACAACGTCGGACTTCATCGAAGACCACGTTGATGAAATCAAATCATCGATCGAATTCGATGGTGCCGAGGCATTCGAGAACATCGACGCAGTTACAGATTCCAGCGTCGAAGTAGCGTCTCAGCCTGATGACGATGAACCGGTCGAGGATGACGAGGATGTCACGCCGACGCCTGAAGACGATGAACTGGTGGAGGACGACGAGGATGTTACACCGATACCTGAAGACGAAGACGGCACCGACGATGGAGACGGCAACGATACCGACTTCTCCAATGCAACTGAGTACACATTCGGTCTCAACGATGCCGTGGTTGCGTGGCAGGATCCGTGGGAATTCGAACCGACCCTCAACTATGTCGAACCTGACTACGAGTCGATTGGATTCGTCGACGGGACTTCGTTCCAGAGCATCATTTACCTGCCGACAGGAGTCGACCTCGACGCCGCGCGCGATGCCTTCCTCGAAGGTTTCGTTTCCGACGATGTCGCGATTCAGGTCATCGACCGTGGTTCGTACGACAATGAAGCGTCTGAAGTCTCCTATTCCCTCGACCTCGTGGAAATCGAGGATATTCTCTTCGGCCTGTTCACTGTCTACATCGACAATGGAGACAACGTGCTTGCCTATGCCACGTTGGCGCTGGCCGACGATGTCGGAGAATCGCTCGATCTCGCCAAGGAAACGATCACTATCAACGGCGACGCGGTCTATAACGGCGTCACTGGTGGCGGCCTGCAGGATCTGATCGATGCCAGTTCCGATTCGTTCACGCCAACGGACACAGTCGCTCCGGATAACGATACCGACGATGACACTGAAGATCCCACTCCAGATACCGATGAGGATCCTACTCCGGATGACGATGTCGATCCGGATGCCCAGGACTATCTCGACACTGTACGAGAGGACTACGACGCACTCGATGCCAGTGTGGCTCGATTCGATGAGCTGGTCAGTTCCGGTGAACTCAGCGATGCCGACTTTGACGAGCTGATTTCAATTCTCGAGCTCTGGGGCGCTGCCTCGCTGAACGCTGATTCACTCGACGTGCCCGCCGGCTACGAAGACCTTCACCAGGTTTATCTGGAGTACACAGGCGCGCTTCAGGAGGCATCGTTTTCCTTCATCACGGCAATCTCGGTCGAAGCAGACTCGACCGAGCAGGAAGAGGCGTTCGCGATCTATGACAGCGCGCGGATCAACATCGACGAATACGCAGCCATGCTCGAGGATCTGCTGGATGACGCCGGAGTCTGAAGTGTCGGGATCCCACTACGGAACCTGCGTCGTTCCGCCAACGTTTGATGTTGAGAAGCGATGATCGTTCCACTCGAGGTGTCTCTTCGGCATCCTCCGAACTTCAGAAAGGAACCATGCCAATGAAGCGTTCGCTCGAAAAACTCATGACCCTACTTCGGCTTGCAGTTATCACCCTGCTCTTCGGCACCGCGGTCGTCGTCTCTCCGTTCGCGGCATCTGCCCAAGGTTCGGTGTCACCGGCACTCGCTGTGCAGGGTTCTGACGATGAGGATGAGGAGACTCCGGAGGACGAAGAGACTCCCGAAGACGAAGAAACTCCCGAGGACGAGGAAACCCCTGAGGACGAGGAAACTCCCGACGACGAAGAAACCCCTGACGACGATGAGGAAACTCCGGAAGACGACGAGGAGC
>JBBJOX010000044.1:0-7398 GCA_037724245.1 Thermomicrobiales bacterium
TTTATCAGCATCACCGTCGGGCGCGTCAGGTGGTGTCCGAAATCTGGCAGTCTGGGGATCAGGCGATCGGGAATTGGCAGATCACGAAGACCGATATCGCGCTTTTTCGCTCCATACAGCTGATCGTCGCCGTGGACGATAATCATCCCGTCGGACCCAGAAATCGTGATCTCTTCACCGGCATCGACCGGAGCGGTCGCGCTGAAGTGGACACTGCCGATTGCCCCGTTGGCGAAGCGCAGAAGGAATGCGAAATTGTCGTCGGCGTCGACCCGGGCCATGCCAGTGGAATCCGGGAGTCGGCGTTGCCGCACCATCGTCGACGTGGAGCCGCAGACTCCATGAATATCGCCAAGCCACCACCGCAACGTGTCGATCTGATGTGAGCCGGAGGCGCCGAGCATGCCGCCAGCCTTGTCCTGCTCCATCAGCCAGTTGAACGGACGGTCGTTCGGGTCAGCGAGACTGCCTCGGAACACGACCATCGACACCGCGTGCGGTTCGCCAATGTACCCTTCGTCGATTAATTCCTTGACCCGGGCCCGGATCGGCAAATAGCGGAACTCGTGGTTGATCATCGCGACGACATTGGCATTCTGGGCCAGTTTCACCATGTCTCGCGTTTCAGCGAGATTGCGCGCCATTGGCTTTTCGCACAGCACGTGCTTCTCGTTTTCGAGCGCAGCGATCACCATCGGATGATGCAAATAGGGTGGTGTCGCAATGATCACCGCATCCACATTGGGATCGGTCACGACATCGCGCCAGTCAGAAGAGGCGATCGGAATGTTGTGCCGTGCCGCGACCGCCTTGGCTCGTTCCTCGCGCCGCGAAACAACAGCCACGACCTCGGTGTCCTCGATGAATTTCAGGGCAGGAATGTGAACCGAGGCACCAAACCCGGTTCCAATAACCGCAACACGGAGTGGTCTGGATGGATCGAGCAGGGGAGTGCGGACGGGCATTCGACTGCCGAGTGGTGGGAGCGACGTGCGGTAGGATGATGACATCGATCAGCGGCTCTCCAGATCCATTGTCCGACAACGGAGCGATCGGGGCGCAACGAAGTGCGAGATCGAACGTACGCAATCTGCTGTCTGGCCGCAGGCATCCGTACATGGTCTGCATCGGCGGCACGATCAATCCAACATCCTACCACAGCAAGTTGTGAACGTTCAGTTTGAACAGGCAGTTTGAGAGGAGTGTTCGTATATGAAGATGTACACCGGCCGCGGTGATAACGGCCAAACCGATCTGCTCGGTCAGCGTGTTTCGAAGAATGATCCCAGGGTGGATCTGCTGGGGACGCTGGATGAGGCGAGTTCGAGCATCGGACTTGGTCGTGCCTACGCATCCGATCGGGATGTTCAGGCGGCACTTCTCGAGTCGCAGCGGGATCTGTACCTGATCATGGCCGAGCTCGCCTTCACCGATTCAACCCGGCCCGATGCGATGGTGTTTCCGGGCGATCGGCTGATCTGGCTCGAATCGGTGACCGATCGATTGTCGGAGCGAACCGAACTGCCGCGCGCCTTCGTAGTACCGGGAGAAACAGTGGCCGGAGCTGCACTCGATGTTGCCCGTACCGTGGTTCGTCGTGGCGAGCGCTTCGCTGTTGCCCTGACTGCCGGGTCCGTTCCGGTGAATCCGGAGATCATCCGGTATCTCAATCGACTCTCGTCGATGCTCTTCATCGCCGCTCGAACAGAAGATGTGCGCGACAATAACGTGGTTCGTCTGGCGAAAGCGTCGCCGACGACGTAGTCGACACCCAACCGACAATGCTGGAAGGCCAAATCTCACCATGCGGATGACTCACCTTTTCGGACGTTCCCTGCGCGAAGCACCTGCTGATGCCGAGCTGCCCAGTCATCAACTGATGGTGCGTGCCGGGATGATCCGGCCGCTCGGATCCGGCATGTACAGCTTGCTTCCGCTCGGTTACCGGGTGATTCGTAAGGTCGAACAGATCATCCGCGAGGAAATGGATGCCATTGGCGGTCAGGAAATGTTGATGCCAGTGGTGCATCCGGCTGATATCTGGCGCCGATCCGGCCGCTACGATGCGGTAGGACCAGAAATGGCGCGGTTCAAGGATCGTGGTGACCGCGACATGGTTTTGGCGATGACACACGAAGAGGTTGTCTCGGACCTGACCTCGTCGGAAATCTCCTCCTATCGCCAGCTCCCCCAGATCGTCTACCACCTGCAAACGAAATTCCGCGACGAACCGCGATCCCGCGGCGGGTTGATCCGGGTTCGTGAGTTCACGATGAAGGATTCGTACAGTCTCGATGCCGATGAGGACGGGCTGGCTTCCTCGTACGAGGCGCACGCAGGGGCCTATGAAAAGATCTTTCGGCGCATCGGTCTCAAATTCATTCGGGTCGGAGCCGACGTCGGTATGATGGGCGGTTCCCAATCCGACGAGTACATGGCATTTTCTCCGTTCGGAGAGGATGTCATTTTGATCAGCGAGAACGGTGATTATGCGGCCAATCGCGAGGTCGCGCAGTTTCAGAAACCACAGATGGATACCGAAGAACTTCTGCCAATGGAGGAAATCGAGACGCCTGGAACAACAACGATCAAGGCGCTCGCCGAGTTTCTCAACATCCCGCTCGGGCGCACGGCCAAGGCTGTCTTCTATATGGGAGGAACCGGACGCTTCATATTTGCGGTGATTCGCGGCGATCTCGATATCAACGAGACGAAACTGCGTAACGCCACTGGCGAGCGTGAGATTGTGCCGGCGACGGTCGATCAGATTCGGGCCATTGGAGCCGAACCTGGATTCGGATCGCCGGTTGGCGTTCATAATGCGTTCATCGTGGTCGACGACAGTATTCGCGAATCTCCGAATCTCGTGGCCGGAGCCAATAAGGTCGGGTATCACCTGAAGAACGTCAACTTCGGGCGAGACTTCGAATCCAACCTCGTGGCCGATATTGCAGCCGCAGGCGACGGGGCATTGAGTCCGGTCAGTGGCGTTGCGATGCGCGCCGAGCGGGCGATCGAGGTGGGCAATATCTTCAAGCTGGGAACCAAATACAGCGAAGCGATGGGGGCAACGTTCCTCGACGCCCAGGGTGAAGCAAAACCGGTGGTGATGGGCTCGTACGGGATTGGCGTCGGTCGGGCCGCAGCGACAGCAGTTGAGCAGAACTTCGACGACAAGGGCATCATCTGGCCGATTTCGATTGCGCCGTACCAGATGTCGCTGCTTTCGCTCGGCGCCGATGAGGCGATTCTGAAAGCAACTGACGCGCTGTACGACGAGCTTCTGGGAGCCGGGTTCGAGGTTCTCTACGACGATCGTGGCGATCGGCCGGGTGTGAAGTTCGCCGACGCAGAACTGATCGGGAATCCGATTCGACTATCCATCAGCAAGCGGACGCTTGAGAACGATCAGGTCGAATTGCGTTTGCGCACCTCGAGTGAATCGGAAATGATCGACCGCGCTGACATCGTTGTGCGAATTCACCAGCACATCGACGCCCTGAGCGCACTGCTGCGCGTGACCTCGCAGGCCAGTTACTGAGTCGTTTCGAACCCAATCGCGAAGAGAGTCAGAGGAAAAGGACTTCAGCGTGCGGATTCCGGGCCGAATCCGACGTGAGCTTCCGATCGAACGTTGCAAGTACCGCCCGATGATGCGCTGCCAATCCCAAAAGATACGTATCCGTAATCTGTTTGGGACTGCGAATCAATTCCGTATCGAACGCGTCGGGATCGAGCAGCGACACACTGTCCGCGATGAACTGATGATTGCCTGATGCCAGAAGTTGGCGAAGCGTCGAGGCAGCTTGAGATACCTGGATGTTTCGACCTGTAGTCTGGGGCAGACTGCAGATTCGAACTGCGCCATTTTGTGTCAACGGGCATGTCAGCCACGATTGGCGTCCTTCGGCCAGAAACCAGGATCTGGCAACATCGTGTGAGTTGTGGCCGGGAAGCATGAGTCCAACCAGAACATTCACATCCAGCAAAAATGTCGTCATTCGGAATCATCCTGGATTTGAATGATCTCCTCGGCTGTGAGAGGTACAGAGCGTCTGACTGGCGGCAAAAGTGTGGCACCTAGCTCGGGATCGTAGACGCCGGGCTCTTCCTGCAGCGTAAGCGTTTTTCTCACAAGATCGGAAATAATGACTCCCATCGTTTCGCCACTGGATTTGGACATATATCGAGCAAAGTCCAGTACGTCATTGGCGAGGTATATGGTGGTGCGTGAATAACTGATGGACTCGTTCGTCTTGCTTCGAGGTTGAGTCATGTTGAAGCCTTTTTGCCACTTCATCGAGCCTTACCACCAGACATAAGTTCGTTGGCCCATGGCAGCAATCCTGTCATTTGCATGTGCCTCTCACTTGATTATTCAGAGCCGTCCCGAATCCTGATCGTCTCGTCAGACCGATCCACAGGATTTCAGTGACTGCTTCTCCCAAGGTTTCGTTGTTCTTTGCTGCGCGCAGTCGGGCGGCTGCCAGGACTTGATCGTCGATCGAAAGGGTCGTTCGCATCGCATACTTCCTGACGTTACTCCACATCACGCATCAATCATCACGCATCCATTATAACAGAGCATCTGACAATCGATACCCTCCCAAGGGTAGATTTCAGATGCGACTCGTAATGTCAGGGATCCCAAATCAGGTGACTACTCACGCCGGATGTCAGATGGGGTGGCTTACATGGGCGTGGAATTAATCCCGTTCTAACGGCCAGTTGGCTGGCCCGAAGTGCAAGTCCCTTATACTTCGTAGGTAATATAGTTCCGGATAGGTATTGTGAGTGTTCCTTTTATGATAACCAGACGCCAGCTCATTTCTGCTTCTGTTGCTGCTTCGATCTTCGGACTTCCAGTCAAAGACGCCGTTGCCCGCCAAGCCGAGCCGGTCCCATACGATACCGTGACCATCGGTGACCGGAAGATCGGCTATCGCAGTGTCGGTACGGGACAACCGTTGGTGCTGATCATGGGATTCGCCGGCACCATGGATTCGTGGGACCCAGCGTTCGTCGCTGCACTCGCCCGGAATCATCAGGTCGTCATGTTCGACAACCGGGGTATCGGCTCCTCGTCGCAAACCGGCAACTACGCGTTCGCGAACCTTGCCGACGACGCCGTCGACCTGATCGACGAGCTGGGGTTCGACACGGTCGACGTGTTCGGGTGGTCTCTCGGCGGGATGGTCGCGCTCGATCTGGCAACGAGGCATGGGGATCGGGTTCGCCACCTTGTTGCCCACGCTGCCGATCCCGGAGGTTCGACGGCGATTTCCGGCGACACCGGATCATTCTTCGATTTCTCGGCCAGCGAGGAAGAGCAGGACGAACTGCAACTCAGATTGATGTTCCCGGAAGAGTGGTTGGAGCAGCATCGCGATCAAGCTGAAGCCGTATTCAGCCGGCCGCACCTGCCGGTTTCGTCGCAATCGGTGCTACTTCAGGCGAATGCGCTGCTTGAGTGGTACCGGCAAGAGCACGTGTTGCGTGCAATCTCGTCGCCGACGTTGATCCTGCACGGAACTGACGACATGGTCATTCCGGTCGGTAATGCGCAGCTGCTGGCAGATGTCATTCCAGACTCGTGGCTGGTCCGCCTTCCTGGTGGTCACGGACTTCACTACCAGCTTCCTGATGAGATGGTTACAATCATCAATCTCTTCATGAATTCAGCAGCATGATCGGCGTATGCTAAAATGAACCTAATAGAGTAGCTGCTCTCAGGCCCGTGTGACATCGACACGGGTTTTGTTACGTGCGAATCCCTCCAAAATCATACATTTTGCACATCATCCCCCCATCGAAAGATCATTCCATGACCGCCATCACAGAATTCGAAACAATACTGCGTAGCGAGCTGCGCAACATTGCGATCATTGCCCATGTCGACCACGGCAAAACCACGCTCGTCGACGGATTGCTCAAGCAATCGCACGTCTTCCGCGATCCGGACGCAGCGGGAACCCTGATCATGGACGCCAACGATCTCGAACGAGAGCGTGGCATCACCATCCTTTCCAAGAACACGGCGATCCACTATGGCGATGTCAAGATCAATGTCATCGACACACCGGGCCACGCCGACTTCGGTGGCGAAGTCGAGCGCGTTCTTAATATGGCGGACGGGTGTTGGCGGCTGGTCGATTCCTCGGAAGGGCCAATGCCACAGACACGAACCGTACTGGCCAAGGCCCTTGCCCTCGGACTTCGCCCAATAGTGGTGGTCAACAAGGTCGATCGCCCGAATGCCCGGATTGACGAAGTGATCGAGCTGATCAACGATCTCTTCCTCGACCTGGCCATCGATGATGCGCAGCTCGAGTTTCCGATGCTCTACGCCATTGGACGAGACGGGCGAGCCGGATTCTCCCCGGATACGCTGGAGCCAAATCTGCTGCCGTTGCTGGATACGATCATCGCATCGGTTCCACCGCCTGCCGTTCAGCCATTCGCCCCATTCCAGATGCTCGTGACCTCGCTCGATTACGATGCTCATCGCGGTCGTATTGCGATTGGGCGCGTTCATCGTGGTTCGCTGAAGACAGGCGAAGTTCTCCTGCAGCTCGGTGGTGGAGCCCAGGAAATGCGTCAGCGTGTGTCGTCGCTGATGACATTCGACGGCCTCAAAAAAATCGAAGTCGAATCCGCGGTTGCCGGGGACATCATTTCGCTGACCGGGTTCCCCGAGGTCAAGATTGGCTCGACGCTCTCCGACCCAGCCACGCCGGAAGCAATGGCTGGTATTGCGATCGATGAACCAACGCTGAAGCTGACCTTCGGCGTTAACACGTCGCCCTTTGCCGGACGCGACGGACAGTTTTCCACCTCGCGTCAGCTCGGCGATCGCCTCTTTCGCGAACTCGAGACCAATCTCTCGCTCCGGGTCGAGCCAACCGATCAGCCGGATGTCTTCTCGGTTTCTGGTCGCGGTGAGCTGCATCTCTCCGTGCTGATCGAAACAATGCGCCGCGAGGGATTCGAGTTCCAGGTTTCGCGACCGGAAGTGATCACACGGAAGGCGGAGGACGGCACCCTGCTCGAACCGCTCGAGCATCTCGTCGTCGATGTTACTGAACAGTTTGTGGGTCCGGTTACAGAACTTACCGGCAGCCGACGTGCCCGGATGCTCGATATGGTGAATGACGGTCGCGGAAACGTCCGCCTCGAATTCTCGATTCCGACACGTGGCCTGATTGGTTTGCGCAACGCGATGCTGACCGCGACCAAGGGTAACGGCACGATGTCGTCTCGCCTGATCGACTTCGAGCCGTGGCAGGGAGCGATCGCGCACAACCGGAGCGGTGCACTGGTTGCGTCCGAGGGCGGCGTCTCGTTGTCGAACGGACTTGCCAACGCCCAGGAGCGTGGAATTACCTTCATCGAACCGCA
>JBBJOX010000044.1:7408-7717 GCA_037724245.1 Thermomicrobiales bacterium
CATGATCATCGGGCAGAATCCGCGGCCATCGGATCTAGCGGTGAACGTCTGCCGGGCCAAGAAACTAACCAACATGCGATCCAGTAACGCCGACATTTCGGTGCGCCTGACACCGCCTACCATTCTCAGCCTTGAGCAATCACTCGATTTTCTTCAGGATGACGAATTGCTCGAAATCACGCCGAAAGCGTTTCGACTTCGGAAGCGCCTGCTGACCCAGGATGAACGCGCCAAGGCATCGAAGCGAGCAACGCTAGGTTCGTAGATCAGCCAACTCCGTGCTCGTCTCTATCACCCTGCCTGAACCTT
>JBBJOX010000044.1:7727-13639 GCA_037724245.1 Thermomicrobiales bacterium
CTGAATCCGCTCACTCCTCGATCGTTTCGAACACCCTGCCAGAGCAATCAGGCAGGGTGTTCAGTTTCCGATTCGAGATCGTCGTTCAATGCAGCCAGCATAGTCAGGAAAACGGGTACCTTCTCGCTGCGGAAGCGGAAAATACCGCGTTGCATCTGGGTGACGAACCCCGCCGCCTGCAGGACGTTCAGATGATGATAGGCGGCACCGGTGGTCCCCAGAGACAGGGTCTCGACCAGTTCACCGGCTGAGGTTGGCTTGCTCAGGATTGCACCGAGAATTGCCAGCCGTTGGGGATGTCCGACTGCTGCCAGGGTACTGGCGGCGGACACTGTGTCGAGTTCGGAAAGATTACTGACCGTTGCCTCGTTGAGGGCCCATCGGGTCGTTCCACCGTTGTCCGGCGATTCGTAATATCCGAACGAACTGACGACACCGCCTTCGTTCTTCGTTGTTGCGGCATCCTGCAAATCGGCAACAACCGCGTTGCCTTTGATTGTCGAGGTCGAACGTGATGCGGAGGAAGCAGCAGCATTGCTGCTGACCTGATCCCGCAGAGCCCAAACCGCTTCGGTCAGTTCCTTCAATTCTCCGCGTAGTGTCTCGATTTCGTTCTTCGATTTCTTGCCGGCCATGACGTTGGTATTCCTTGTGGCTCTTAGCCCATTGCACATCTACGGTTCTACCGATACACGTAGAGTATACGCAAGGCCGGGTGCAACCGGATTCCCGGTCTCCACCCGGTCAGCGACGGCCGATCGATTGGAGCAAGGCGAAGGCGGCTGCCGGGTCCGCCGTGATGACGCCATCGAGACCATTTGCGGCGAGTTCGGGCAGAAGGTGGATGTGATCGATCCGCGAAAACACGGAAAGATGATGCTGATGTGCTTGACGGACGAGATCCGGAGATACCGCTCCGCCAGGCACACTGACCGCCCGTGCCCCGGATGCCTGGGCTTCGCGGAAGTAGTCGTCGCGGCGACTTGGCGTCCAGGCTCCGGGTCGGAGCAGGGTACAGCGCAGTTCAGGGAGGGTTCTGGTTGCCAGATAGACATCGTCTACGTGTTCGAGCCAGAGCCAGGTGCTGCCAGCCGACCCCTGCTTGCGCAGGATACTGAGCACGGGACGGATTGCGCGGCGGGACTTCAGATGAAGTGCCAACTGGCATGACACCGGGGCATCGCGAACGACATGTGTGAGATATGGAATCGGGATTGCGTCGCCGCCAGGCAATGTGCTCAATCGTGGCAGCAACGCGGCCGGGAACAATCCGATCGGACCATGGCGGTGGGTCAATCGGCCAAGAAAGGCATCGTGAAAGACGACGGGTTGGCGATCGAGTGTCAGACGCACGTCGAGTTCGATCAGGTCGGCACCGGTCGCGGCAGCAGCCTGAATCGAGGCGGCGGTATTCTCCATAACGTTTTCGGTACGTGCGCGATGCGCGATGATCAGTGGCGTTTGCATGGCTATTCAAGCATCGCACATTGCCCTGATAAGGTCGTGTTGGCTCGTATCTTTCTGTCGAACTTCGGCACTATCCGTGCGAAGATTTGGCTCCCGCAACCCATCAAAGGTTGCGGGATGTCAGGCGACAGTAGAAGTTGAAAGGACAAGCAAGAATCATGGACACCAACGCATCAGAAACCAGCGACAAAAGTGCCGCGATTCAGAAACTGATCGAAGGTCTCAACCGGGATCTCTCCGGCGAATACAACGCCATCATCAGCTACATCACGTACTCGGCAAAGGTCACTGGGCCATACCGACCGGAACTGGTGACCTTCCTTCAGGCAGAAATCCCGGACGAAAGTGCCCACGCACAATATCTCGCCGACAAGATCTCTGCTCTTGGTGGCGAACCATCGGTAACTCCGTTGCCGGTGCCAACCTCGGACGATCCCCGCGATCTCCTCAGGTTCATCTATGAAGCAGAATCGGACGCTATCCAGAACTACTCCGAGCGCCTTGCGCAGGCTGAAGCGGCCGGAGAAATCGGTCTTAAAATCCGCCTTGAGGACATCATCCAGGACGAGACCCACCATCGCGATGAGACGAAGAAAATTCTCGACGGCTGGAAGATCGGTACCTGAACAGGCGATGGGCTCCCCGAATCCCAGGGGAGCCTACCGCGTTAGGCCTGAACCGTTCTCGCCTTGCGTTGCATGCGGTTCCAGACTCCGGCCAGGCCCATTGCCTGGCGCATTGCCAGCACCGTCGCCTGGGTCTCGATCCGAACCCGCGCCGTACCTTCTACCAGAATCTGTTCAACGACACCCGGTTGACTTACGTGCAGTCGCCGTTCCCGCATGGGATTGAGAAATTCGTCGAGGACCAGCGCCAGCCGTTCCTTGACTTCCGTATCGGTTATTTGACCCGCTTCATATCTTCGCTTGAAACCGGCCACAATATCGTGCCGGGAATCGAATGCATCGAGATACGCGAACACGGGATTTCCTTCGACCGTGCCTGGAATGTCGGCCGAGATCCGGTTCGGATCGGTGTACATCCGTTTGACTTTGCGTCTCACTGTAGCCTCATCGTCCTGAAGATCGATCGAATTTCCCTTGCTCTTGCTCATTTTGCCTTCTCCATCGGTTCCGATCAGCGAAGGGACATCCGAGGGGACGAGTTCCGGAACTGGAAATACCATGTCATACGTGGAATTGAATCGTCGGGCCAGCTCCCTCGAAATTTCGACGTGGGCAAAGTTGTCCTTCCCGACTGGTACTGCCTGTGCACGGACGCTGAGGATGTCGGCTGCCTGAAGAACCGGATAGCCAAGCAGAGCGAACGACATGTCAATTCCGGCGTCGCGCGCCATGTCCTTCAGCGATGGCACACGTTCGAGCCGGGAGACAGTGACCAGACTCTGCAACAAACCGGCGAGTTCATGGATTTCGGGAATCGCTGACTGCAGGTAGAACGTGACCTGATCCGGATCGATACCCGCACTGATTGCATCGAGCACGAGATGATGCGCGTTCTCGTCGACGCGTGCGATATCCTCCGGGCTGTTCTTCGTCGTCAACATATGCAGGTCGGCGACGATGAAATAACTCTCGTACGACGACTGTAGGCGAATCCGGTTGGCCAGCGTTCCGACATAGTGGCCGAGATGCAGGCGTCCGGTTGGACGATCCCCGGTCAACATTCTGGGTCGTTGTAGAGTGGACATAAAAATACTCCCGATCAATAGGATGATCGATGTTGGGGCGAATTCTTCAGGCAGGGCAGGGGAGTCCCGGGTACGGGATCAGGAAATGGCGCGGGAGGTGCGCCATGCTTGCCAAATCTGGATGATGTGGAGGTCGTGCTCGAAGGCGAGATCGGGCATGGAATCGGGATGGAACCAGCCCAGGTCGTCGAGATCGTCGCCAGCGGCAGGAGTCCCTTCGAACGATGTCGCAGCGTACACCGCGAGCACGGTCGAATCGCCATCGTGCGAGAGCAGATCGAGGATCGGACTGAGCGTTGCCTGAAGTCCGGTTTCCTCGAAAACTTCGCGAACGGCCGCCGACTCGACAACTTCGCCGCGATCGACGAAACCGCCCGGGAAGCTCCACTTGCCTGGTTCACGTGTATGCGCTCCACGCAATCCCAGTAGAATGGTGTCGTTTTGTTCCAGCACAACGGTGACGGCGAGTTTGGGATCGAGAAAGACAGCCTGTCCGCAATCGCGACAAACTGGGCGCAAGGCACCATCTCGAATCACGTCAGTTGTCTCGCCACCGCATACTGAACAAAACACGTTCGACTCCATCGATTTCGATGCCAGTATGCCACGCGGTTGGCTGGTCCTGATCGAAGTCGATCCGATCAGGCAAGGGGCAACTCATGGCAGAAAAGTACGATGTCGCGATTATCGGAGCCGGGCAGGGTGGGGGGCCACTTTCCTCGGCGTTCGGCAATGCTGGCAAGAAAACGATTCTGATCGAGCGAGCACACGTTGGCGGAACATGTGTCAACGAAGGGTGCACACCGACCAAAACGATGATCGCCAGCGGACGCGTCGCCTATCTGGCCCGGCGTGCCAGTGATTACGGCGTGCAAACCGGGTCCGTCTCTGTCGATATGGTGGCCGTGCGCAAGCGCAAGCGCGACATAGTGGAGCAGTGGCGATCGGGGAGCGAGAAGGGAGTTGCCGAGACACCGAACCTGACCATGCTGATGGCCGAAGCCCGGTTCACTGGACCGAAATCGCTGCTGGCAACGGAAGTCGACGGCACAAAACACGAAATCGAGGCCGAAACGATCATCATCAATGTCGGCGAGCGACCTTCGGATCCGAATATTACCGGCTCCGACTCGGTCGAGATTCTGACGTCGACCACGATCATGGAGCTCGATGTTGTTCCCGAGCATCTCGTGGTGATTGGTGGCGGATACATCGGGCTCGAGTTCGGTCAGCTCTTCCATCGGCTCGGGAGCAAGGTGACCATCGTGCACCGGGGCAGGCAGCTTCTGGGTCGGGAGGATCCGGATGTCTCCGAGGAGATGCTGAAGATTCTGCGAGACGACGGCATCGAGATTCTGCTCGAAACCGATGTCAGTTCCATCAACAATTCGGATGCCGGGATCGAACTCCGGGTTGGCGAAGTGGTGACGCTGCATGCATCGCATGTGCTGGCCGCGGCCGGACGCACACCAAATACCGATTCGCTGAACCTCGAAGCGGCTGGAATCGAGACCGACGATCGCGGTCAGATTCCGAGCAACGATCGGCTCGAAACCAATGTACCGGGTGTGTTCGCAATCGGTGATGTTCGACCGGGTCCAAAGTTCACCCATATTTCATACGACGATTACCGGATTCTTCAGGCGAATCTGATCGATGGCGGGAAACGTTCCGTTTCCGATCGCATCGTGCCGTACGTGGTGTATACCGATCCGCAACTCGGTCGGGTCGGGATGTCGGAAAAGGAGGCCGAAAAGTCGGGCAAGAAGTTCCGCGTCGCCTCGATTCCGATGAGCAGCGTAGCACGGGCGACTGAAACGGCCGAACCGCGCGGCATCATGAAGGTTGTCGTCGATGCCGATACCGAGCAGATTCTCGGGGCGGCGGTTCTGGGTGTCGAGGGTGGGGAATTGATGTCGATGCTGCAAATCGCAATGTGGGGAAAATTGCCGTTCACCACCTTGCGCGATGGAGTATTCGCCCATCCGGCCTTATCGGAAGGGTTCAACAGTCTCTTCTTCGCATTCCAGGATGAGGAGTAGAGAACTCAGGATTGCCCCACGGTAGGCGCGAAGCCTCGGGCGACCACAAGGGTCGAGCCCTACAATCGGAAGCATAAATGCTCGACCACACGGTAGGCGCAGATCTTGTCTCTGCCGGAATTGGTGGGCGTGAAGCCTCGGTCAGGGACAAGCCACTGACCCTACGATCTGAGGCGGATTCTCTCAACTCAACGGTAGGCGCAGAGCTTGTCTCTGCCGGGGTTGGTGGGCACTAAGTGTCGGTCGACCACAAGGGTCGAGCCTACCAGTCGAACGCTCCAAAGTGACTCTGGCTTCAGGCGATTTTGTGGCGTCCGGTGAAGGTTTTCCGGTTAAGTAATCCGGCTGGTGCGTTGTCGAAATGGAGTCCAGCGGCACGGAACGCATCGGCGTAGTCGGCCTCGGTAAAGAGCCCGAGCTCGTGCCGCTCGACGAACTGGCGAACATCGTCTGGTGTTGAAATCAAATAGTGGAAGTCCATCACGGCGATGTTCTCGCGGCGACTGCTACGGGCCATGCGTGCGATCTTGAGCTCGGGCCTGTCGACGAAATTTGCAGTCAGGCGGCCGACTTCCCAATCGTCGGGTTCGACGAATCCTTCGACAATCAGCACTCCGTGTGGCTTGAGATGCCGGGCAAAGCGATAGATCGCCTGCGCCAAACGATCACGAGTTCCGACTGCCGGTAACGAC
>JBBJOX010000045.1:0-2758 GCA_037724245.1 Thermomicrobiales bacterium
AACGATCGTTCGCGCTCACAGTCAATCGTCGGCAATTGCCCGGCGATCAGTCCGTGCAACCGTTCCAGGTACTCGGAACCGCCGAGTGTTCGCTCAGCACTGCCAAGCAGAACGATGGAATCCCCTTTACTCCACGTCGCGGACGTCACCTGAGCGATATCATCGACCACCCCGACGCAACCGATGATCGGAGTCGGCTGAACCGGCTGACCTGCCGTCTCGTTGTACAGGCTGACATTTCCGCTGACGACCGGGACACCAAGCCCGCGACCCGCGGCGGCGATACCAGCCACCGCCTGCTCCAGATGCCAGGCACCCGGGGAGCGTTCCGGATTCCCCATATTCAGACAGTTGGTCAATCCAAGTGGTCGCCCACCAGACACGCTGACATTCCGAACCGCTTCGGCAATAGCGAGTTGCGCTCCGTTGAATGGATCGAGCGAGCAGTAACGTGAGTTGCAATCGATCGAAATTGCAATCCCTGCGTTGGTGCCCTTGATCCGGAGCACAGCTGCGTCGGCCCGACCAGGTCCGAACACCGTGTTGGTTTGAATGGTGGAGTCGTACTGCTCCCAAATCTGTTGCCTGCTGCAGATGTTTGGTGACGCCAGCAGATCAAGCAGTCGCGACGTGATATCTGATTCGTCGACGTCTGGCAGTAACGAAAGATCGAGGTTCCTCGAGGCCGCGACATTTGCAGGCTCCTCACCTTGAACCAGATACGTCGGGCACTCATCGATGAAGTACGAAACCGGAACGTCGACTTCGATTGTCGTTCCGTCTCGGATGACAACGTTGCCTGAATCGGTGATTGTTCCGATGACAGAAGCCGTGAGTGACCAGCGTTCGAGTTCAGTCTTGATTTCACCAACACGTTCCAGCGTTGCCACGAGCACCATACGCTCCTGACTCTCGCTGAGCATCACTTCATAGGCGGTCATTCCGGTTTCGCGCCGTGGCACGAACTGCACGTCGATATCGACACCCACGTCTCCACGCGACGCGCACTCGACAATCGAGCTCGTGAGTCCGGCCGCACCGAGATCCTGCATCGCAACCACAGCATCACCCTGCTGCAATGCTAGGCAGGCTTCCATCAATTGCTTCTCGAGGAATGGGTTGCCGACCTGAATCACACCCCGATGTGAGGCTTCCGGATCGTCGACCGATGCAAAAGTCGCGCCGTGCAATCCATCGCGTCCCGTTTCGGCACCGATCAGAATCACGACGTTCCCGATACCACTGGCTTTCGCCAGCACAATGTTGTCGTGCTCGACGATCCCGACGGCCATGGCATTGACAATCGGATTGCCATTGAAGCTGCTGTCGAATGCGATATCACCGCCAACAGTTGGAATGCCAAGGCAATTGCCATAGCCGCCGATCCCGGCGACGACATTCTCAAAAAGGTAACGGTTGCGCTGTTCGTCGAGCGGACCAAAACGGAGCGCATCGAGAATGGCGATCGGGCGTGCTCCCATGGTGAAGATGTCACGCACAATACCTCCGACACCGGTAGCTGCGCCTTCGAACGGTTCCACTGCACTCGGGTGGTTATGGGATTCGACCTTGAACACGGCAGCGAGGCCGTTTCCGATGTCCACTGCCCCGGCGTTCTCACCAGGACCCTGAATGACCCAATCAGCCTCGGTTGGAAGCGTTTTCAGGTGAGGTCGAGAGTGTTTGTACCCACAGTGTTCGCTCCACATGGCGCCGAACATTCCCAGTTCCACAAATGTGGGCTCTCGACCGAGCAGTTCCAGAATCTGGGCATATTCGCTATCGCTCAGTGCAACGTCACGCCACTGACCTTCGGCGATTGCCAATCGGAATCTCCTCGAACTAACTGGTGAAAAGTCGAAAGATGCACCGGGTCTGAATCGGCGCGAGGAGCAACTGCAACTCTGCACTTGCTGAGTTCATTGTAGCAGCAGTACTCCCCGCGTCCTCAGCTCTGCTACTCGGTATCGACCGGATTTCGGTCTACGGATCGACCCTGAACAAAATCGTGCAACATATAGGAACCCAGTCGTCGCGGCGACGCATTGATCACCCGACCGTGGTTGATCCGCATCAAATCCTCGACGAACTTGCGCATGTATGGCGATTGCTCCAGAAGGAACGTATTGATCCGAATGTCGTCCCTTGTGCAACGGACAACTTCCTTCAACGTCTCCTCGAACGTTTCACGTGTCGGCGGGTAATTGAACTGAACTTCGCCATGAGAAATGTGAGCCGTTGGTTCGCCATCCGTGATCACGATCATCTGCCGATGGCGTCCACGCTCCTTTGAGAGTAGTTCGCGCCCGAGTTGCAGACCGTGCTGAAGATTGGTTCCGAAGTTGTACTCGTTCCATTCAAGCGTCGGAAGATCCCGCACCGTCAAGCGTTCTGCCGTCGCTGAGAATCCGATCAACTCCAGCATATCTCGCGGATACTTGCTGCGGATCAGCGTATCCAGCGCCAGTGCCGATCGCTTGGCGGCATCCCAACAACCGTTATGCAACATCG
This sequence comes from Thermomicrobiales bacterium, assembly GCA_037724245.1. Classification (GTDB taxonomy): domain Bacteria; phylum Chloroflexota; class Chloroflexia; order Thermomicrobiales; family UBA6265; genus JBBJOX01. The sequence continues at coordinate 2,512 of JBBJOX010000045.1, forward strand.
ACCGACTCATATCGATCAGCATCACGGTTGCCGTCGACGTCCGCACATCGCGGTCAGTTACCTCGAAATCGCTGGATTTGAGTTGAACCGGTGCCCCGGCGCCGTTGCGCATGACGGCATTCATCACGGTTCGTGGCAGGTTAAGCGAGAATGGATCACCGAACTGCCATGGCGATGATGTATCGCCCAGTTCACCGAGACGCCCGGCGTGTCGAATATCATGCTGGCCCGTTGCGCCGTTCTGGAG
>JBBJOX010000045.1:2768-13599 GCA_037724245.1 Thermomicrobiales bacterium
GCCGAGCGCTTTCTCACCAATCTTGCGAATTGCCCTCGGTGTCAGTTCCAGGCTTCGACCATTCTGATTGACAAACCCTGCATCCTCCAGATGATCCCGAATCGTTTCCCACTGTTGCAACCATTCCTGGTCATCCTTCGAAAGCAGGTCCTTGATCAGATCTTCGTTCAGACCCTTGAGGTCGTCGTACCCGGCAACATCACGCAGTTGTGTCTCAACTTGGTCGATCTTTCCAAGTTGCTCCATCAGCTGCATCGCCATCTCCAGCGAAATCGGCTCTGTTCCGCCTTCTCCCTGCTGCATTCCCTGCGCTGCCGTCGGTGGCAGATTGTTCTGGAGCCGACGCACTTGATCACCAAGGTCGGAACCATCGGCCGCCTCGTTCATCATCTGTTCGAACTCGCGCCGCTGTTCCGGGCTCAGGAGATCGAGTAGTTGCTGGCTTGCCTGCATTCGCTGCGAAAGTCGATCCGCCAACTCGTCCATGGAATTGACACGGCCACCCATTTGTTGGGCCCACTTGTTGTTCAGCTTGTCGAGATCGACCGGTTCTCCACGGCGCTCCTGATCGAAAGCGTCGTTCACATCGTTCAGGAAGTCGCGCATCTCCTGCAGTTGCTGGTCCGGGTTCTGGGCCGCATCCATCAGATTCCTGAACAGACTGTCGGCTACCTGTTTCTGCAGTTCCGCGAGCAAGGCATCGAACCGTTGCCTCGCTTCCTGATCGACAAAATCGTAATCCCTGAGTCGTCGTAATCGATCGGACGTCTCATCGGGAAGCTGACTGATCATGGACTGCTTGCGTTCGAGGAATGATCCGGCAGCCTCCTCCCCGGCTTCGCGGGCGGCCTCGATCCGACGATCAAGCGTCCCCGATTCAAGTGCGACGATGTCGTCCAGTTCCTTGCGCAGGTCGTCAAACATTCCGCCAAAGTTGTGCTGGTCGATCATCTCCTGGCGTTGCTGCCGAAGTTTTTCAAGCAGCTCGCGCATGCCGCCAATGTGGTTGCCGTCCCGCGTCTGGAATCCCCAGCGAAATGCTTTCTGCAATGCGAGATCGACGTTGCCATCCCGCAGCAAATCCTCTGAAATGGCATCCATGATTTCTTCGGCGTCGAACGCTTCGTCATCGGAGTGATCGCGTTGTCGGTAGGAATAGTGGGTTGGAAATGCGATACCCATGAAGTCGCCTGCTTTCGATCAGCGTTGGTAACTATGACCAGAACGGGACAATCGCCGAGAGAGTTTTCGGTTTCTGTACAACCCTTCGATCACGAACTCGACAGCCGAGGCAATCGACGCCGGCTCGCGATTCGCTCCTAGCGAGGCAACCAGGTCACCGAAACCCTCGACAGCGCTCACCTGGTGCACGTAATCGAAGCTCTTCGTCTGATCCGATACGTCCAGCGTCAGGCCATTGTCGAATGCCAGAAGCAATGGATCGAGTCGGGACGGATCGACTGTTCGACTGAAAATATGCTTGATCGCATCGCCAATGATTCGGTCGACAATCGCTTCGTCTCGCGACTCGCCGAGTGTTTCAAGCTCGATCTTGCCCAACATGCTGGGCAGAATAGCGTTCAGGTCGCTCATGCGAGGTACCGCCGCATCCTCACCAAGCGTCAAGGCGCGACGCTGGGCGTTGGCGATCATCGCTTCCATGTTGGCGACCGTCATTCGGACCGAAACACCACTGCGCTGCGAGACATCGGGCGAGCGGCGGGCCACATGTGAGATTTCGGCGATGATCTCCCGCATGTAGTCGGGAACGGTGACAGCCACACCAGAAACACTCGCCATCGTCATTTCCTGGTCAACGATCTCCATTTCGAGGTCGGTTGTCAGCGGATAGTGCGTGCGAATCTGCGATCCGAAGCGATCCTTCAACGGCGTGATGATGCGCCCGCGATTCGTATAGTCCTCGGGATTGGCCGAGGCGATCACCATCAGATCCAGTGGCAACCGCACCTGGAATCCCCTGATCTGGATGTCCTGCTCTTCGAGGATGTTGAGCAAGCCAACCTGGATCCGCTCCGCCAGATCGGGAAGTTCATTCAGATTGAAGATGCCGCGATTGGTTCGGGGAATCAGGCCATAGGAGATGATTTCTTCATTGTTGAGATATCGACCCTCAGCCACCTTGATCGGATCGACTTCACCGATCAGGTCGGCCACCGTCGTATCCGGTGTAGCCAGCTTCTCGGAAAACCGCCGGTCCCGGGATACCCACGACACCGGTGTCTCGTCCCCATGCTCGGCAACCTGGCGCAGTCCGTAGTGCGATACCGGGCTGAGCGGATCGTCATTCGTTTCAGACCCGTGGACGATTGGCATCCACGGATCGAGCAAGGCGATCATCTCGCGCGCCAGACGGGTTTTCGCCTGACCGCGCTCTCCAAGCAAAATAATGTCGTGTCCGGCAAGCACAGCGTTGTAAATCTGCGGCAGTACTGTGGTCTCGTAACCTCGAATCGTGCCGAACACTTGTCTGCCACTGCGAAGCGCCGCGATCAGGTTTCCACGCATCTCATCGCGGACAGTACGTGGAACGTATCCGGAGTCGCGAAGCTCCCCGATGGTCGTCACCTTGGGTTGATCGGTCATAACATCTCCTGGGAAGCGAACAGGGCTACGGGAAAGGAGTGCGAGAACTCTTGTCGCCTCTTGATTTTACGAGATCGCGGCAACTAGCCGATTGACCGGGTCACAACGCTTTAAGGAATCACTCGGCCAACTGTTCCAGCACGAAACCTGCAGCCGCTGCATATCCGGCAATCCGGTTTTCCCGCTTGGACAGGCCATGTCCCTCATCATCGAAAACCATCAATTCGACTGGCAGGTTGCGCGCTTCGAGTGCGGCAACCATTTGCTCCGCTTCTAAGAGTGGTACTCGCGGGTCATTTCGTCCATGGATTACGAAGAGCGGCGTCCGAATCCTGTCGACATGCGTCAGCGGTGAGACTGATTCCAGGAAATCCCGATTGTCTTCCAGATTTCCGTATTCATACGCCCGATGCTTGACTCGCCACGGTCCGGTTCGCTCGAGGAACGAGACCCAGTTACAGATCCCTACGATATCGACCGCCGCTCGCCACAGTTCAGGGTGGAACGTGATAGCCGCCAGCGTCATGAATCCGCCGTAGCTACCACCCATGACCGTGATTCGCTCGGCATCGACGTCGCCGCGCGCACGTAGCCAGGTTGAAGCTTCTGCCAGATCGCGAACCGAATCGAGCCGGAGTTCGACATCATCCAGATGACAGTATTCCTTGCCGTAACCTGTGCTGCCCCGAACATTGGTCGCCAGTACTGCCACGCCAAGTGACAGCCAGAGTTGGGTCTGCGGCATGAAATTCGCCCGCCGCTGACTTTCCGGTCCGCCGTGAACTTCGATCACGACCGGAAACGGTCCATCTCCAGGAGGCGTAAACCAGAACGCCGGGACAACTCGCCCGTCGAACGTGGGATAGCGAATCACCTCTGGCGTCGGCAGGTTTTCCGAATCGTCGGATTCCTCGGCGTCGAATGTCTCAACATTTCCATTTAGCGCACCGATGAAAATGCGTCCGGCACGTGCCGGTGTCGACAGACCGAATGCAATGCGGGATGAATCGGGCGACCACGCGAGCCGATCGACCACACCAGGTTCGACCGCAAAGGAGGCCACGATGTCGGCATTTCTGGTATCGAGGATGGAGACCTGCGACATCCCATCCTCATTGATCCCCAGCGCGACATAGCCCCGATCCGGTGACACCGAAAGCTGTTCGACATCCCACTCGGCCGAAAAAAACTCGCGGCGTTCATACGATGCCAGATCGATCTGGATCACCCGGTGAAATTCCCGATCGACATTCGTCACGACCCAGACGAACGAACCATCGGCGTCGAGCCAGGCGCCATTCAACGAAGCTTCACCCTCATGGGGCATCAGATCAACCACGATTCCGGTTTCCGGATACAGCAGGAGCAGGCTGGCATCGAGGTTTGTGTTCAGACGCCCGATCAGGGCCAGCCCCAGCTCACTCGACGCATCGATTGGGTAGGGCATGCCATCGGCTTCCAACCATATCGAAGGATCGAAATCCTCTATCGAGGACGCGACAATGTCGAACTTTGCAGAGTCCCGTTCGTTGGAACGGTAGAGGATGATTTGCCCATCCGTCGCAATTGCGCCCGGTTCATGCATGGCATTGTCATCGGTCGTCAGCCGAACCGGGTCCCCTTCTGCGGTGGGGAGCCGCCAGAGTTGCTGGCGTTCGTTGCCGCCGGTGTCCATTCCGAAAACCAGATGATCTGCACCGGGTTTGCCCAGCAACGAAAGGACGCGCTCCGGAAAGTTCGTACGAGCGGTGAGCGTCCCGTTGTCGAGATTGAGCGTACTAACCTGTGGGACCCCGGTCCGATCGTCCAGCACAGCCAATGTGTCGTTATCGATCCAGACCGGACTACCCAGCGATGACATGCTGAAGAATCGCCGTGCGAGTTGCGCAATATCGTCCTGCGAGTGGTTAGTTTTTTGAGAAGGCATGGTCGACTGCTTTCCTGTTATATACGTCGGAGAACTTCGTCGCACTCAATCACACTCCAGAGTGAGTGGCAAGCATGCACCCCTCCAGACGGTGCACCAGCAGATCAAGGATTGCTACCTTCATGAGTACGTCTCGATGGCATCGCCTCACTCACAAAATCTATCCACCTGTCGTCCTTGGAGTTGTGTTCAGCCTTTCCCTGGCATCGCCGGTCTCAGCCCAGATCGCTGAAGAACTCATCGAGGAAATCGAAACGTCTGTCGTCGAGTTGCGAGGACTTGAGGTACTGACACCGATCGTCGTCAGCTACCGAACCAGGGAAGAACTTCAGGAAGAGGTCGCCTCAGACTTCCAGGAGGACTATCCGATCGAGGATAGCGAACGCGATCAGCGCACGATGATCGCGTTCGGAATCATCGAGGAAGGCACCGACATTCGTGATCTCTATACCGAACTTTATGGTGGTCAGATTGCCGGGTACTACGATCCAACCACTGGTGAACTCGTCGTTGTTCTCGACGGCGATGGCAGCAGCGAAGAACTGACGGCCTCCGAAGAATTCACGCTTGCTCATGAAATCAATCACGCACTGCAGGATCAGCATTTCGACATCGATGCCGGTGCATTCGATTCGACGGATGTCACAGACGATGTTTCGCTCGCCACGACGGGCCTGATCGAAGGTGACGCGGTCCTGCTCCAGGGCCTGTATTTGCAGGGAGATCCATCCTTCGCCCGCGCCCTTTCCCGTGAATATGCCGATCTCGAGGACACCAGCGATTCACTCGATGAATTCCCGCCGGTGATCGTGTCGCTCCTCTACTTTCCCTACGATCTTGGCTACGAATTCGTGAACGACCTCTACGAAGAAGGTGGTTACGAACTCGTCGACGAAGCCTTCGTCACTCCACCAACCACCACCGAGCAGATTCTCCATCCCGAGAAGTTCCTCGATGGAGAAGTCGGGGCCGTCGTTGAGGTTAACGATTTCGCCTCGATTCTGGGTAGTGATTGGGTCGATACCGACGACAACTCGTTCGGTGAATACCTCATCTCCCAGCTTTTGATTTCAGAGAACGTTGACGACGGTGATGCCTCGGACGCAGCCGAAGGCTGGAACGGAGATCGCTACAAGGTGGCTGGCAACGATGACGATTCGGCAGTAACCTGGCAGACCTTCTGGGATTCGGACGACGACGCAGATGAGTTCGCCGAGGCCGCTGCCGCCTGGGCCTCGGATCGGCTTGGCGCAGATGTCGATGAAGACGATGGCACGTACGTCATCGAAAGTGACAACCTCTCGATCATGATCGTTGTCGATGGCGACAGCGTCGTCTACACGCTGGCCCCTGACCTCGCGAGCGCGCAACTCCTCGCCGATGCCCAAGCGGCTGGTCAATAGATCCGTGTCAGGAATCGGCTAGCGGTATTCGCCGACTGATGGCATGATCAGACGCTGCAGAAGTGTTGAATACTTTGCAGCGCCTTTTCATACCGTCTGGAGACGATCCCGATGTTTATCGAATCCTTGTCCGACGCACCGAATCCGCAATTCGCCCGTCCGTCTCGAAGCATGCTCAACGGTGACTGGCGTTTTGCGTTCGACGATGACGATCTCGGTTTGCGAGAACGGTGGTATGCCGATCCAGGTCGGCTCTATTCACAGATAACCGTTCCATTCCCTCCCGAGTCTCGATTGAGCGGAATCGGCGACACCGGCTACCATGCAACGCTTTGGTACGCCCGTCGTTTCGACGATCCAAGAACCGATGGGGCTCCCCGGCTGACGCTGAACTTCGGCGCTGTTGATTTCCACGCTATGGTTTGGGTCGATGGTCAGCTCGTTGGCGAGCACACCGGTGGCCACACTCCGTTCTCCTTCGATGTCAGCGATGCTTTGGACGTTGGGGTGGGCGATCACTGGGTCGTCGTCCGCGCCTTCGATGATCCGCTCGATCTCGAGCAGCCTCGTGGCAAGCAGGAATGGCTTACCCAGCCGCATGTCATCTGGTACTACCGCACGTCTGGCATCTGGCAATCCGTCTGGTTGGAGCAGGTACCGCCGATTCGACTGGAGAGCATTCGCTGGGGGTTCGATGCCGCGACCTGGGCGATCACCTTTGAAGCCGGACTGAACCGCCCGCCGAAAACCGAATCGACGGTCGAGATCGCGTTTACCTTCGACGACGTGTCAATCGGCAGGGTGAGCGTCTCGACGTCCGCTCGCACACTCAGTGGGCAGTTCCCGCTCAGCGCGAATCTCGAAGCCAACCGCGCCCGCGAGATCCTCTGGAGTCCAGCTCGGCCAAATCTGATCGGAGCGGAAATCCGGGTCACCACGAATGACGGAACAGATCTCGTCCTTTCCTACCTGGGACTTCGCACAATCGAAGTGACGCCGAGCAAGATTCTGATCAATGGGAACTCCGTCTTTCTGAAACTGGTTTTGCAGCAGGGATACTGGCCGGAAAGCCAGCTGGCAGCACCCAGCCCCGAAGCATTGGAAACAGAAGCTCAGCTGATTCTCGACGTCGGATTCAACGGAGCCAGGATTCATCAGAAAATCGAGGATCCGCGTTTCCTCTACTGGGCAGATCGCAAGGGATTACTGATCTGGGGCGAATCGGCCAACGCATTCACATTCTCGGAGCGGGCCATTCAGCGCCACGCCCAGGAGTGGCGTGAAGCCGTCCTCCGCGATCGCAATCATCCCTCGATCATCGCCTGGGTCCCGTTCAACGAGAGCTGGGGCATCGGCGAGGTGGGACGATCACGGCCGCAGCAGGAGGCAGTCAAGGCTGCCTACTACCGGACACATCAGCTGGACGGCACTCGTCCGGTCATTGGCAATGATGGCTGGGAAAATCCGATCGGCGACATCTTCACGGTTCACGATTACACGTGGGACCCGAACCTGCTGGCCAGTCGCTATGGGACACCGGCCGATATCGATAAGACGGTGACCAGTTTCTTCCCTGGCAACCGCCATCTCACCGTTGGTGACTACGATTATCGCAACAAGCCCGTGATCGTCAGTGAATTCGGAGGTGTCAGCTATGCGCCCAAAGCCGATGAAAACTGGTTTGGTTACGGCAAGGTGCAAAGTGCAGGCGAGTTCGTCGAGAAGTACAGCGCTTTGCTCAGCGCTCTGCACAAGGCAACCGGCATTGCCGGATTCTGCTACACCCAGTTCACCGATACTGAACAGGAAACCAACGGCGTCCTGACTGAGGCCCGCGAACATAAGGTTCCGGTCAAGGCATTACGCCCGTTCACAACCGGGGAAGAACTCGTCTGACCAGACCCTGAAACACAGGAGAACACATGAAAATCGCCGTGCTTTCCGATGTACACGGATTCAGCATCGCCCTCGATCGCGTCCTCGCCGATATCGCCAGAGAACCGGATATCGACCAGATCATCGTCGCCGGCGATCTGGTCGAGGGCGGTCCCGATCCGGTCGGATCGCTCGATACACTACGAGCGTCCGGGGCAATCTTGCTCCAGGGAAATACCGATCGAGATTTGGCTGCCAGCGCCCGCGACAGCCGTCACTTTGCCTTCGCCGCAGGGTTGCTGGGTGACAATAATCTTCGATTTCTGGGAGATCTCCCATTTTCCCATCGAATTTCACCACCAGGTGGAACGGCTCCCGATGCCGACTTGCTGGTGGTTCACGCAAATCCGTACGACCTCGATCGCCCCATTGCGCCACACACGTCGGTTGCGCAGGTCACCGATTTGATTGGTGAGACACGCGCCGCTGTCATCGCGTTCGGGCATATCCACATCGCCTACATTCGACAACTGGATCAGATGACATTGATCGACGTATCGGCCGTCGGGAATCCAAAAGATGGCGATCTCCGAAGCAAATGGGGACTGATTAGCTGGTCACCAGATGCCAGGCGATGGAGTGTCGAACTCCGATTTGTACCGTATCCACTAGAGGAAACGATCGAACAGATCAACGCATGCAACTATCCCAAAGCCAGCAACGCCATCGCAAAACTGCGTCTGGCATCCTACGTAAACTGGCCCTGACAGGTTTCGAACCGGATCCAATCTCTGCCGCTCCCGATCGCATTCGTGGTTAAAACATTCAGCAAATCGTACGTGATGCCTCGAAGCTTGACGCTTAATACGAGCCCACTTCGGATTAATTCGAGCAGTAAATTTAAAGCGTGGCAGACGAGTTGCGTTAGTAACCTCAAGCGGGACAGTGAAGAACCCGCAATTCGGGCTCATTGCCTTGTGGCAGGAACGGCTAATCTATGGAAGTCACGCAATCCAAGTCATCGGCCGGCAGAGCAATGTCGGTGGCGACCGCAGGTTCGCTCGCCACAATCTCCGCGACCGCCTCACTCAAAGATCGAATGGGATCTCGCTCGTACAGTGGTGGGGAAGTTATTTTCGGAGCCGACGACAGTAGAAATCGCCTTTACATCGTTCGTCAGGGCTGGATTCGGTTGTACAAGACATTGCCGGATGGCCGCGCAATTACTTTTGCCCTGCTTGGTCCGAATTCGGTTGTGTCCCAGGAAGAGCCAGGAATCGGTGGTTCAACTGCCGAAGCGTTCGTTGATTGTGTTGTCACTGAGGCTGATGTCAGCACGGTGGTCGATCTGGTCGCGAGGGCCCCGCAACTCGCCTCAGCGATCATCTATGGCCTGCAGAAGCGTATTTCCCAACTTCATGTAATGATCGAGCAATTACTGGTTCGAGACACGGCCATGCGACTCGCTGGTGCGCTACTGATGCTCGAAGAAGCCTTCGGTGAACCCGTTCCCGATTCAGGTTTTTCCCGGATTACCACAACGATCACGCACCAGTTTCTTGCAAACATGATCGGGTCCAACCGGGTAACGGTTACGCGCAAACTGCTCGATCTCCAGCTCGAAGGTCACGTCAAAACCCTTGGACGCAATTCGATCGCGATCGATCCAACCTCATTGCGTGATTTCCTCGACGCCAAGGAAGCGCGACTTGATGTGCGTGAGGATGCTGTCGTAGCCGTCAGCGCCTGATTTATTGATCACACACGAGTAGTTGTTCATTCAGCATCGTCAGGCGCTTCCTGATGATGCTGATTTTGTTTGACCGGCGATCGGCCTCAAGAGCACATCGAGTGCGCCTTTTGGGCGTCCCGATTTGACTGTCGAGCGCTCCTTCACGACTGATTGAACGTCCACAGTCGCCGCAATGGTGGATAATGCATCGAATTATAGAGGCTGTGGGTATGGCTGCCGTCTCGTCCGCTGCACGTATGGGAGATTTACGTTTCATGCCCGATTCAGAGTCGAATCAGCAATTTGATCTGGTACTACTCGGTGGCGGCACCGGGGGCTATGTTGCTGCGATCCGGGCGAGTCAACTCGGCCTGAGCGTGGCGATTGTCGAAGAACTCAAGCTCGGAGGGACTTGCCTGCACCGTGGCTGCATTCCGACCAAGGCATTCCTCAAATCTGCCTCTGTGTTCGATGAAGTCAAGCGCGCGGCTGAGTTCGGGATCAACATCAATGCCGAAGCCACGTTTGATTACGCCCCGGCGCTTGATCGCTCGCTCAAGGTTGTCGAAGGTCTTTACAAGGGCGTTCAATATCTGGTCGAGAAAAAAGCGAAAGTACCTGTCTTTCTCGGTCGAGGTCGCCTGACGTCGGCCACAACCGTGGAAGTCGTTCCGAACGACGGTGGAGCAAAGATCACGCTAACCGGCAAGGACGTCATCATCAACACCGGCTCCCGGCCGCGTGAAATTCCGGGACTGCCTTTCGATGGCAAGCGCGTCATCAGCAGCGATCATGCCGTGACCCAGGATTTCCTGCCAAAGAGCTTCATCATCCGGGGCGGCGGTGCAACTGGAGTTGAGTGGGCCAGCATTTACCATCGGTTTGGTTCGGACGTCACGCTGATCGGAAACATCGTGCCGATGGAAGATCATGAAGTTTCCGCAGCCCTCACTCGCGCTTTCCAGCGTCAGAAACTCACTGTCATCGCTGGCGCACGTCCGACTGCCGAGGATTACACAGTCACCAAGAAGGGCGTCAGTGTTCGTACGAAAGACGCCAAGGGCAAGGAAACAGTGACCGAGGCGGAATGTCTGCTTGTCGCCACCGGACGTCAGGGTAACATCGAGGACATTGGTCTCGAAACTGTCGGTGTCAAAACCGACGGCGACTACATTCCTGTCGATTCGATGATGAAGACGAACGTCGAGCATCTTTACGCCATCGGCGATGTCAACGGGCAGCAGTTGCTGGCTCACACGGCCATGCATCACGGCATCATCGCCGTCGAGA
>JBBJOX010000046.1:0-3460 GCA_037724245.1 Thermomicrobiales bacterium
AGAACTCGGCGCGGGATCGACCGATGTGGCCGATGTCTCGTGGATTGCACCGACCGGGCAAATCCGCGCGACCTGCTTCGCGATCGGGGTTCCGGGTCACAGTTGGGCCAATACAGCGACGGGCGGTGTGGCGATCGGTCGCAAGGGAATGCTTCACGCAGCGAAGGGGATGGCGATCACGGCTGCCGATTTCATTCTGGATCCAGCCTTGCTGCAGCAGGCAAAAGCGGAATTCGCGGCATCGACTGCCGGTCGGCCCTATGCCTGCCCGATTCCAGCCCATGTGCAGCCGCGCAAACCCTGATCGCTGAGCGTTCCCGGTCGGTAATCAGATGGAGAACCATATGAAGGAAGCCGGATCCACGATGGAAACGCTGCAACGACGCGACATTCAATGGGAACAGCACTTCGCTGATCGAATGAACTTCATTCGGCCATCGGAGATTCGTGAGTTTCTGAAGTTGTTGGGTGATCCCGAGATCATTTCGTTTGCTGGCGGTATTCCCGAACCGGACCTTTTTCCGGTGGAGCAGATCGAAGCCGCCATCGCCTCGATTATGGCTGATCCGGTTCAGCGCAGCACAGCACTGCAATATGCCTCGAGCGAGGGCTATCTGCCGTTGCGCTCGTGGATTGCCTCATACATGGCGGCGCGGGGGGCACCATGCTCGGTCGATAACATCATCGTCACCACCGGATCGCAGCAGGCACTCGACCTCATTGCGAAAGTCCTGCTCGATCCCGGTGATACCGTGCTGACAATGGCACCGACCTATCTCGGTGCACTTCAGGCGTTCAATGTCTACCAGCCTCTGTATGCAGCGATTGAAGTGGATCAGGCAGAGCATCGCGCGGCCTGGGATCGGGCCAAACTCGGGTATATGGTTCCGGATTTTGCGAATCCCGGAGGCGATACGCTGACCAAACCGGAACGACTGCGCCTGCTCGAGGACGCGTCTGCAACCGGGACACCGATCATCGAGGATGCCGCGTATGAGGCGCTTCGGTTCGAAGGGGAATCGGAACCGGCGATGCTGGCGCTGGACATCGCGGTACGCGGATCGATCGATCGGTCCGGTGTTATCTATGCCGGGACGTTCTCGAAAACCATTGCGCCAGGTTTCCGGGTTGGCTGGATCTGCGCGGCGCAGCCAGTGATCCAGAAAATCCTGCTGGCCCGGCAGGCGGCAGACCTTCATGGGTCGACACTCGATCAGATGATCGTGCATCAGGTAGTGGCCAGTGGATTCGACGAACAGGTGCAGCGTTTGATCCCGGTATACCGCCATCGTCGCAACGTGATGGCTCAGGCGTTGGCGGATACGATGCCCGCCGGAACAACCTGGGATGTCCCCGAGGGAGGCATGTTCATCTGGCTGACACTCCCGAATGGCAGTGACAGTCGGCGCCTGATTCGCGAGTCACTGGAAACGGAAAAAGTGATCTTCGTTCCCGGATCGTCGTTCTTCGCCGATGGATCCGGGGAGCAGTACATTCGGCTCAACTTCACCCGATCCAGTGAAGCGACCATCGTCGATGGCATCGCACGACTGGCCAGAGTCATCGAGCGACATCAGATGAATGGCGCCTCCGATTAACTGCAAGATGCTGGCAGCGTTAGCCAGATTGGTGCGGTACGAATCAGCTTCCCAACGGCGTTGCAAAGCTTGAATGTTTCGGCGAACGTGCGGGAGACGCAGGTCGTCCCGGCTGTTCACAACGATCACGGAGTTCAGACGCAATGGCATCACTCACGAACACGCACAGCGAAGTTGTCGAATGGCTCGAGGAACGACAGGGCCGATTCATCCAGATTGCGGATACGATCTGGGAAAATCCGGAAACCGCGCTCAAGGAGATCAAGGCCTGCAAGCTGCACGCCGATGATCTTGCTGCCGATGGATTCGCGATTACGCGCAACGTCGGTGGGCTACCGACGGCGTTCATGGCCGAGTACACGCATGGCGAGGAAGGCCCGATTATCGGATTCCTCGGTGAGTACGATGCCTTGCCTGGTCTCTCCCAGGAACGGGTGGACAGCCAAACGCCGATCGTTGCCGACGGCCCGGGCCATGGCTGTGGTCACAACCTGCTTGGCACGGCGGCACTGGCTTCGGCGAGTGTGATCAAGGCGTGGCTGATTGCGACGAACACACCGGGGACGGTTCGCTACTACGGGTGCCCGGCCGAGGAAACCTGCGACGGGAAAGTCTTCATGGCCCGGGCCGGGGCATTCGACGATCTCGATCTGGCGATCACCTGGCATCCGGCATCGGTCAACTCGGTCTGGGCAGGCAGCTGCCTTGCGGTCAACAACATCAAGTACCGGTTCAAGGGGCGAACGGCCCACGCTGCGGCCAATCCGGAAACCGGACGTTCCGCGCTCGATGCGGTCGAACTGATGAATGTTGGTGTCAACTATCTGCGCGAACACATGATCGAGGCGGCGCGAATCCACTACGTGATCACACACGGTGGTGGTGCCCCGAATGTCGTGCCTGATGATGCCGAGGTCTGGTACTTCATTCGCTCACCGGAGCGACATCAGGTCGATGAGCTGACCGAGCGGGTGCGAAAGATCGCGCAGGGTGCGGCGCTGATGACAGAAACGGTGATGACCGAGGATTTCCTTTCCGGTGCCTACAACATGCTGACGAACTCGGTGATCAGCGCGAAGATGATGGACGTGCTGAACGAACTTGGCCCGATCGATTTCACGGACGAGGAAATCGCCTTCGCGAAGAACATCGAGGCGACGTTCCCGGAGTCGTTGCGCAAGAGCATCCTCGAATCGGATCACCTGCCGTTGTCGCTGCTCGGTCAGGGATTGTCGGGTGCAGTCTGGCCGATTCGCGATGCCGACAAGGTATTGCCGGGATCGACCGATGTTTCCGATGTCTCGTGGATCACGCCGACATCGCAGATCATCACGGCCTGTTCACCGGTGGCGGTGCCGGGTCACAGCTGGGCGATTACCGCTGCCGGTGGTGGCACAATCGGGCACAAGGGGATGCTGCACGCGGCCAAGGGCATGGCGATCACGGCCGCAGATTTCTATCTCGATCCGGCGTTGCGACAGCAGGCGCGAGACGAGTTCACCGCCTCGACCGACGGCCGACCGTACGTCTGCCCGATTCCAGCCGACGTGATGCCCAAAGTCTGAGATTTCCCGCGCTTGGTCGGGTGTCGCGGGAGCGAACTGACCAACCCGAGCTACCCGCGAACCGGATCGAGCGGAACCGGCGCAGCGGTATCGATCTGGGATGGCGCATCGGCGGCGGTTGCTCCGGCAAAGAAGACGACCACGGCACAGAGGAGCCCGATGATCAGCATCGTCACCTGCAGTGACGTGGCCTGGGCGAGGAGACCGAGAGCCGGTGGCGCGGCGAGGAAACCGGAGTAGCCGATCGTGGCCACGGATGCGACGGCGCGACCTCGAGGGATGCCTTTCGCGTTTCCG
>JBBJOX010000046.1:3470-13553 GCA_037724245.1 Thermomicrobiales bacterium
TAAACGAGCGGAATTACCACCGACAGGCCGAACCCGATGATGCCGTAGCCGATGATCACGGACCAGACTGTGTCGATCAGCATCCCGATCGAGAAGCCAATGCCGGCAACTCCGCAACACCAGCGGATCAGCTGCACATTGCCGAATTTGTCGGCAATGCGGTCACCGAGGAAGCGCCCGGTCAGCATCGTCAGCGAGAAGACCGTGAACGAGAATGCGGCAGTACCTTCGCTCGCATTCAGCGATTCGAAGACGTGCAGCGCGCTCCAGTCGGCCATGCCGCCTTCGCTGACTGCGGCGCAAAAGGCAATGATGCCAAGGGGCCAGAGGGCGCGGGGAGGCAGGACGAAGCGTGGTTCCTTCTGCTTGTCTGCAGCCGATACTGCCGCAACATCGTCGGGAATCAGCCCGCGTCCGGCCCAGATCAGCAGCAGGAGACCAATGGTCGAGGCCACGGTGAAGTGCGTCTGGAGTCCAATGCCAATCGAGGCCACCACTCCACTCAGCGCGGCGCCGGCCATCGCCCCGAGACTGAAGAAACCGTGCAGCGATCCGATGATGTTGGTCCCGACTTTGCGTTCGACTTCGGCCCCTTGCGCGTTCATCGCGACGTCCATACCGCCGAAGGTGAAGCCATAGATCCAGAGCGCTGCGATCAGCGCAATCGGATGCCAGGCGAAGCCAAGCAGCGGAAACGAGACGACATAGGCGAGACCGAAGATCGTCGTCGTCCAGGCACTCCCTCGTGATCCGACCAGCCCACCGGCCAGCGGAAACGACATGAGTGCCCCGGCGGAAAACGCCAGCAGGATCAGCCCGAGTGTGCCGGTACTCAGATCCAGCCGACTCGTCATCGCCGGGATACGAGCGATCCACGATGAACTCAGGAACCCGCCGACCGCGAAAAAGAGCGAAACACTGACCCGAGGCGTTGGTGGCGAAATGTTCATGATTCGGTCACCGCTGTATCGCTGTACCCGGCACTGCTGGTTGCCGGAGCAAATGCTGCACAGACAATGCAGAGCAGAGCGACCATCGCCATCAGTACTCGCAACGATGTCCACTCTGCGATCCAGCCGAGGATTGGTGGTCCGGCGAGAAACCCGGTGTAGCCGATTGTCGCGACAGCTGCCACGGCGCGTCCCCGGGCGATCGTCGGGTGATGCGCCGCAGCCCGGAAGACCAGCGGGAACGCCGCAGCGAGTCCGATCCCGACGGTGCAGTATCCAGCGATGGCGCTCCACGGTTGATTGATCGCGATACCGATTGCCAAACCGATTCCAGCGATCAGGCCTCCATATCGAACTACATGGACTGGTCCGAATCGGGCGACCACGAGATCTCCGGAGAAGCGACCGATCAGCATGGCCAGCGAGAACATCGCAAAACCAAAGGCGGCGATGCTACCGGATGTTCCAAGATGATTCTGCAGGTAGAGCCCGCCCCAGTCCGCCATCGCGCCTTCGCCAACGGCGGCTGCCAGCACCACGGCTCCGAGTAACCAGAGCACTCTTGGCGGGAACGCGAATGTCGGTTCTGGTTTGTGCGTCCGCTCGTCGGCCGCGTCGTCGACAAGGGTTGATTGAACCAGATACAGCCCGACGATGGCCAGGATAGCAATCAGGATGAAGTGTGGAAACGGGTGGATATCGGTGCCAGCTGCGACTGCCCCAATGCCGGCCCCGGCGAACGCACCGAGGCTGTAGAAGCCATGCATCGAACTGAGGATGGGCTTGCGGCAAACGCGCTCGACTTCGACACCCTGCGCATTCATGGCCACGTCCATTCCGCCGTTACCAAAT
Organism: Thermomicrobiales bacterium; assembly: GCA_037724245.1. GTDB lineage: Bacteria > Chloroflexota > Chloroflexia > Thermomicrobiales > UBA6265 > JBBJOX01. Next base: position 5,273 of record JBBJOX010000046.1, read on the forward strand.
CCGAGGCAGAAGAGGATCGGAACAAGGAGCCAGAGGTTCGAGGCAAGTCCGATGAACGGGAGCGCCGCGATCAGGATGTAGCTGAAGACGGTGAGCGCGTTCCGGCTGCTATGTGTGGAGATGCGTTTGCCGGAAAGCGGAAATGCGACGAGAGCGCCCGCGGCGATTGCCATCAGCGACATTCCGACCTGCGCGTTGCTCAGATCGAGGCGGTCGGTGATTGTGGGGATTCGGGAAATCCAGGTTGCCAGCGTCATGCCATTTATAAAGAAGACGATCGAGATCGCACGTCGCGCCCGGGATCGAGTTTGGGCCAGCGCGGACGCATCAGACGATGTGATTGGCGACGTCACGGAGGGAGGGAGATCCTTTGCGAATCGAAGTTGTTGGGTGATCAGGAAACTGGCGGTTCAGCCGTAACTGTACCCGGAATCGACCGAAAATCGGCGATCGGACTGAGCAGCGATTTCGGACGCAGGGAGTGGGCGAAGAACTGCACGCCGAGCACGGTCAGGGCGATCGCGAATCGAAGCGAAACGACATCGCCGATCGTACCGAGAACCAGTGGTCCAACCAGGAATCCGAGATAGGCAACGATCGCGGTCGAAGCGACTGCTTGGGCGCGCGGAATACCAGGCGTGTTGCCCGCCATGCGGTAAGTGATCGGGATCAGTAATGAGAGACCGAGGCCAGCGATGCCGAATCCGAGGTAACCAGCCTAAAGCGTACCGATCCCGGAAGCGGCGAGCAATCCGGCGCCAGCAGTCAGGCTTGCACCGCGAATCGTGCGCTCCTCGCCGAACTGGCGCACAATCCGATCTCCCATGAAGCGTCCAATCAGCATGCAGAGCGCGAACGTGGTGTATCCGAACGCGGCCAGCGAGGCGGAGGTGTCGATCTCGTTGCGCAGGTAAAGCGTTCCCCAATCCGCGACGCCGACCATTTCCTGTTCCTGCACGCTGGCTGCTTCTTGGGCTGCTTGCCCTGCTCACGCTGACGCTGGGGCTGCGTGACACCCGTGCCGAGCAGGCAGCGGCGACAAGCCCGATCGTCGGGCAGCACAACCGCATCGCCCAGCCGCGTCTCACGACCACGACCCTGCCTGGTGCCGCGATCCGGCTGCCGCAGCTGGCGGCGACCAGTCGCACCACTCAGCCAATCCTGGGCAGCAGCAACGCCATCCAGGTGCCACAGCTGGCGGTGGCACGGCACCCGATCCTCGGTTCGGCCAACGCGATCCCGCAGCCAACCCTGGCCATCGCCAAACACCCCATTCTCGGATCGGCCAATGCGATCCAGCAACCGCAACTGGCGTTGAGCAGCCTGAATGAGCAGCCTGAATGTGCAGCTGCGTACTGTGCGCCTGCCGATCCTGGGCACGAGCAACGACATCGTCCAGCCCCGCCTCGCTGCGAGTCCGGGCACGACGACGACACCGACCCAGGTGGGCTTGCCGAGTACCGGTGCCGGCATCGCCGACACCGCGATGCTGCCCAACCTGCTGGTGCTGCTGCTGGCGGGACTGGCGCTGGGCGCCTTTGCCCTGGCGATCCGGGTGCAGCACCAGATCGTCGATCCCGGCGGGCAGGCACATCCGCACCGACCACACCGCACCGCGATTCATCCCATCCATCCGCTGCAGCGATACGGAGGTGATCCCAGCGCCTGATCCAGACAAGCAACGCCGTGGTGGCGGGTGGTCCCCCCACCCACCGCCGCCACCGGCGCTGCAATCAACGAGACCGAAGTGCGCGTAGGGGTGGAGCGTGTCACCCCCGGCAGGTCAGGCAGACGGAACGCCCCACCCCTGCGCGAGCAGAAGCATCGATATGGATGACGAGGCGAGAACGCGAAGGAGGAGCTGCGATCGGGTGAAACCAGCGAGGCACGCCGTGGTGGTGCGTGGTCCCCACACCCATCACCACCACCGGCGTCGCGAGTACCTTCAGTCAACCAATGTCGAGATTGTTAGTGTCAATAACCGATACGGTCAGCCCTTGACGGCACCGAGTGTGAACCCTGAAATGAATCGATCGAGGAAATAGTTGTAGAGCAAGGCGACCGGAAGCGCCACGATTGCCGCCGCCGCCATCAGTGCTTGCCAGAAGTAGACATCCCCACGAATCAGTTCCGTGAAGACACCGACACTCACCGTTTTCTCAGCAGACGATTGAACGAACGCCAGTGAATAGACGAACTCGTGCAGCGCCAGGGTGAACGAAAAAATCACGATCGTCAGAATCCCCGGAACTGAAATCGGCAGCACCGTTCGCCAGATCGCGCCGAGCCGGGAATAGCCGTCGATCATCGCCTGTTCCTCGATTTCCCAGGGGATGCTGCGGAAGAACCCCATCAGGAGCCACGTGCAAAACGGAATCGTGAAGGTCGGATAGACAAGCACCAGCGCCCATTTCGTGTTCTGCAATCCCAGATCGGCGATCACGCCGGTCAATGGGATAAAGAGCAGCGTTGGTGGGACCAGGTACACCAGGAAAATCAGGATACCGAGGTTCTCGCCCCAGCGCCCGGAGAGCCGGGTTAGGCTGTAAGCCGCAGGAACGGTGGCAATGACGGTGATGATGGTCGTCAACACTGCCACTATCAATGTGTTCAATATGAAGGTGCTGTAATTTGTGTCGTTCCAGAGCAAGTCGATATTCGAGAGGGTCGGTGCTTCGTTGTAGATGAACGGATTCGCATTTCTGTTGTAGAGATCGCCATTCGTCTTGAACGCGGTCAGCACCATCCAGGCAAACGGAAGCGCGGCGAAGAGTGCGAACATCGACGCGACTATGTAGAGCACAGTTCGGTTGAAGATACGCTGGCGGCGGTACTGGCCGATTCCAGGATCGTCGGGTGTCATCGCCATCAGTTCGTCTCCGTGCGTCGCGCGAGGCGGAGCATGCCGATCGCAATCGCGATCATCACTGGCAGCATGAAGAGGGCAATCGCTGCTCCCTGGGCCAGATTTCCGCCCTGAATGCCCTTGAAATAGGCCCAGGACGCGATCATTTGCGTGTCATTGACCGGTCCGCCCCGTGTCAAAACCAGCGGCACAATCAGATCGGTGAAGACGAACACCATGCTGAACAGCGAGGCCACCGCCATGATCGGCAGCAGTAGCGGAATCCGGATGTAGAACATCTGCCGCCAGAATCCGGCACCGTCGACATTCGCCGCGTCCTTGATGTCCTGCGGTATCGAGGAAAGACCCGCCAGCAGGATGACGGTGGCCAAGGGCAGGATTCGCCAGACCTGAACGATCAGGACCGATGCCTGGGCCAGTTCGGTCTTGGCGAGATAAAACATGTTGCGGGCTGGACCGAACCGCGTTTTGGGACCGAGCAGATCGAGTTCACGAAGGATGTAATCGAGCGGACTGTAGACGGAATCGAGCAACCAGAACCAGCCGAGAACACCGAGTCCAATCGGTGTGGTCCACGGCAGTAACACGAGAAAGCGCACGAGTCGCTTGCCCTTGAAATCGCTGGAAAGCACGATCGCCAGGATATTCGCCAGGATCATCACCATGATCTGCGAGAGCAAGGTGAAGACGACGGTGTTACGCAATGCCTTGCGAAAGACACTGTCGCCGAGAACAGCCCGGAAGTTATCGAGGCCCACCAGATCCTTGGTGCCGTTGATCTGTGGATCGCCCACGTTGACGTTGCTGAAGGCGTAGAGAATTGCCAGAATCAGCGGGAAGCCAACGAGCGCGAGTATGTAGAGCATGGCTGGCAGCAACAGGAGCGGACCGAGCACGCGCTCCCGCTCCAGCAGGAACCGGCCCTCAGCCTTGGTTGGAGCTGGTTGCGTCGTGGCCGTGTCGCTCATCGGACACCCGATTCACGCAAACCGGTTGCCGTGTCGAAAATTCGGAGGTTCGTCCGTTCTACGGCGAAGCCAATCGCGCCATCCGCGTCCGGCAATGCAATGTCGACATTCACTGGCATCCGCGCCACGATCTTCGTTCCGCCAACCTCGCCGTAAACGAGTTTTTCCGAACCGAGATATTCCTCGCGGGGTTGCGAGATCTGATACGTCAACCATCGCGTGGCATCGGGCGTGGAATCGTTTGTGATCGGTACCAGTGATTCCGGTCGAAACCCGATCAGCGATTGCCCTTCCGGGATCAGGTTCATCGGCGGCGAACCGAGGAAGGTCGCAACGAAGGTATCGGCGGGTTCGTCGTAGATTTCGCGCGGGGTGCCGATCTGGCGAATGCGACCGCTATCGATCACGGCGATACGGTGACCGAGTCCCATCGCCTCAACCTGGTCGTGCGTGACGTAGAGCGTCGTTGTGCCGACCTGGCGTTGAAAGAGCTGCAACTCATCGCGCGCCGAGGCACGCCGCTGGGCATCGAGATTCGAAAGCGGCTCATCCAGCAGAAAGACGTTTGGATCGCGGACCAGGGCGCGAGCCAGGGCCACCCGCTGCCGCTGACCACCAGAGAGCTGGCGAGGTTTGCGATCGAGCAACTGGTCGATTCCCAGAATCGTCGATGCCCACTCCACCTTGCGCTGCTGTTCCGTTTTGTTCAGCTTTGCCGCTTTCAGGGGGAACGCGATGTTGTTGTAAACAGACATATGCGGATAGAGCGCGTAACTTTGAAAGACCATCGCAATTTGCCGGGCCCGTGGTGGCAGATGATTAACGATGCGGTTTCCGATGAGAATGTCGCCCGATGTTGGCTCTTCCAGGCCGCCAATCATGCGCAAGAGCGTCGTTTTACCGCAGCCTGAAGGACCAAGCAGCACCAGGAACTCGCCGTCGGTGGTCTGGATACTGATCTCGTTGACCACCGCGGGGTTTTCACCAAACTGCTTGGTCAGGTTTCGCGTTTCCACTATCGCCATCTGGATTATTGCCCCATGTGCGTGAACCCGCTGGCATTAGGAAGAAAAACGCAGACCCCGGGCATTGTCTCCCGGGGCCCGCGATTGTCGATTAACCGCCACCCATCAGACCGCGAGTCCGCCAGGATGTCGCGATTTCGTTGAGTCGTGTTTCCGCTTCGGCCACCGCCTCGGCTGGAGTGAGATCGCCCCGGGCTGCCTTGGCCATCATGTCGGAGAGGACAAAGGTATTTTGCGATTCTCCGGCGAGTGCGTTGGCCGGTCCTGGCCAACCGAGGTTGACTGTCCAGTCGTCGGCGGTCTTGAGCACACTCAACTTGTCGGCCGGGTCAGCACCGTAGAGGTCGGCATCGAGCAGGCCGCCTTCCTCCTGCAGTTTCGGCGCGGTCGAGGCAAACGTCGGGAAATTGTACAGCTGACCGGCCTCAGTCGCAGCAGCGTAGTTTGCCGTCAGGTGAAGCATGAACTCCTTTGCCGTGTCCTGGTTTTGGGAGTAACTCGGCACGAGGTATCCGAAGGCGGCGTGAGCGTGCGCCTTGGCTCGTTCCGGACCGGCGGGCCCGACCAGCGGCGTACCGAAGAAGATGTCTGTTGCGATATCCGGGGCGTTGACGATTGCCGAACGGAAGGCCGAAATCGAGTTCAGGATGTAGGAGGCACCACCCGCTACCAGCAACTGGTTGTTGGACGCGGCGTTCCAGCCGAAGACTTCCTCGGTCATGCAGCCTTCGAAGAGACTCTTCATGTATTCGACCGCAGCAACGGTTTCGGGTGTGTTGATGACGACGTTTTCGTTCTCGTCCTGAATCGAACCACCGAAGGCCCAGATCGTCGTCAGCGCCGCCATCTGGGAATCGATTTCCTGGGACATACCGAGTCCGAGCTGGACTCCCTGTTCTTCCCAGATCCTCACGCCGCCTTCCAGCAATTCATCGAAGGTGGTCGGGCCATTGGGTTTGTCGACGGTTTCCCAAAGCGATTTCCGATAGTTGGCGGGATCGGGCGCGAAACCGTGGACGAAGGAGTAATGCTTGTCTGTCGTCGGGTTGTAGCTGTTGGCGATGCAGTTTGGCGAGGGATCGCCGTGGCGCGAAGTCGCTTCTGTCCAGACGTCCTTGAGATCGATCACCGATTCTTCGAACTGAGCCAGCGAGGCGATATGTTCGATGACATCGTGCCCTTGCTGAGCCGAAACTTCTGCGGCGAATGCTGCCGGGATATCGGCAGTGTTGATCTGATCGAGTGCGACTTCCACGCCGTTCGCGGTACCCCATTCGTTTAGGAATTGGGGAAACCACTCGTCGAATGACGGCACAAAATGTTGCCATTGCAGGATGCTGAGTTTCGTGCCCTGCAAGTTGACGGTAGGTGTGGAGGCCACCGGAGTGACTGCTCCAACGCGGGCGGCGTGCGTACTGATCAACGCTCCCATACCGAGCATGGACGTCGTGCGTAAAGCGGCACGTCGAGAGAATCGGGATCGGGCAACGGAGTGACGAACAAGACCAGCCTTTTGCATGGGTCATCCTCCCTTAGTGAACGATTCGATTGCGAGCCTTCGAGGCGATTTACAGGAACAATACGCATGAGCGAGGGGAATCTGTCAAGCTAGGAGCACCATTTCAAGCGTAGCCGGATGTAAATTTCCGGAGAATCTGATTGATCCGGGAAGAATGTGGGACGTGGTGGAAGCAGATGAATCTTGCCGGTCCAATGATGAGGAACGAAAGCTCGGATCGACATAGAGTCTTCACGATCGAACTCTTTTTCGATCTGGTATACGTCTTCGCGATTACGCAGATTGCGCACTTCCTGCTCGAGGATTTGAGCTGGAACGGGGCGCTGCGGAGTGCCATTTTGCTGCTGGCCATCTGGTGGGCCTGGATCGACACCATCTGGGTGACGAACTGGCTGCATCCGCAGCACGTCACGGTGCGCACGATGCTGATTCTGGTCATGTTCGGAAGTCTGATCATGTCCGCGTCGATCCCGGAGGCGTTCGACGGCCGGGCACTGGGTTTTGCGGGAACGTTCGTCGCAATTCAGGTGCTTCGCTCGCTCTTTTTCGTCTGGGCGGTGCGCAACGAGCAAGCGCATCGAGGCAGGAACTTCCAGCGCATTGCCGTCTGGCAAGGTTTCAGCGGTATTTTTTGGATTTCGGGCACGCTGGTCGAAGGCAATGCGCGGGAGGCTATTTGGCTGATCGCGATTCTCCTCGATTGTGCGGCACCGGCCCTGGGCTTCCTGGTTCCTGGGCTGGGTAAATCGACGACTCGTGACTGGGATGTTTCCGGTCCACACATCGCAGAGCGCTGCCAGCTGATCATCATCATTGCGCTTGGCGAATCAGTGCTGACAATCGGACGCACCCTCAGTGACCACTCGATCGATGGCAAGGTGCTTCTGGGTTTCACTGTGGCATTTGCCGGAGCCGCGGCACTCTGGTGGATTTATTTCACCTATTTCGCGGAGATCGCGGCACATGCCATCGCCTCATCGGAGAATCCTGGTCGCTTTGCCCGGAGCGCATATACCTATTCGCATGTGATCATGCTCGCCGGGATTGTGGTTACGGCTGTGGCCGACGAACTGGTGATCGCCCATCCCGATGGCGATGTCAGTACCACCGTCGCCACCGTGATGGTCGGCGGAACCGGTCTCTATCTCTTCGGACACATGATGTTCAAGCGATCGATTACTGGTCACATGCCGTGGACGATCTTGTACGCGCTGATCGCCCTCGGAGTGATTTTTTTGATCCGGGGCGCGTTGACTCCACTGACATTAGGGATACTCGCGCTGGTCGTCGTGGTGATCATGTCAGCAATAAATAGCCTGATTTTCCGCAATTCACGAACTGAAGCCACCGACTCACCTGTTTGAGCCGCATTCAGGCGTGAATTTTCGCTAAAAAACATAGTTTCCCCCGCCATGCTGGAGTAATATCAGTACTGGTGACTGGCTGTATCTCGGGCTGCAATCCCGATAGCAGGGTCCGCAATGTCCAGCAGAGCGACAACCGGGGTCGCTGAGAGCAACGGGATAGCCCAGCCTGGGTCATCCGGCGTTTCCTTGAGGTTTGGCCCACTTCCCTATCCACTGACATCACTCGTCGGTCGCCAGCGTGAAATCCTTGATATCACGGGGCTTCTGCTTCGTGATTCGCTTCGGCTGCTCACATTGACTGGTCCCGGTGGTGTTGGCAAATCCCGGCTCAGTCTGCACACGGGCAAGGAGTTGTCGTCCGCATTCACCGATGGCGTGGTGTTCGTTCCACTTTCCTCGGTGACAGAGGATGCACAGGTACCGGCTGCTATCGCCCAGGCAATCGGGATGACGGTTGGCGACAACCAGACGCTGATGTCCCGGCTGACCCAGGCACTCGCTACCCGGAAAACGTTGATCATTCTCGACAACTTCGA
>JBBJOX010000047.1:0-2280 GCA_037724245.1 Thermomicrobiales bacterium
GCGGTAGCGAGCTTCCTCGGGAAAGTCGGCGGTTTGCTCGCATAGATCGATCGCCTGATCGATGAACTCCTGATGTTGCCGAAAACAGAGATCCTGCTGATCGGTAAACCCGATATCGGTGTGGCTATGGTTCACAACGTAGATCTTGGAGATGCGCGGCATAGTGTCTCCTGAACGCTAGTTGCTCGTGACGCTGAGCCCCCGCACGAATATGCGCTGGACCGCAAAGAAGAGAATCAGCGTGGGAATCGACACGATCAGCGCGCCCGCGAGAACGGTCGGGATGCTGGCCGACGCATATTGCCCCTGCAGGCTGGCGAGGGCAGTCATGATCGGTCGGATATCGGCACTCCGCGAGAGGGTTAGTCCGAACAGCAGATCGTTCCAGATCCAGGTGAACTGAAGGATGAAGACCGTCGCAAAGGCATTGACCGAGAGTGGGACGAACATCTGCCAGAAAACGCGGACAGGTCCGGCACCATCGAGCCTGGCTGCTTCGCTGAGTTCGATCGGGATCGAGGTGAAGTGATTGCGGATCACGAAGACGGCAAACGGAATCGTGATCGCGGTGTAGAAGAGGATCAATCCCATCCGCTTGTCGTACAGATTTTGCGAAACGAATGCGGAATAGAGTGGCGAAAGGTACATCTGGAATGGAAAGATCGTTCCGGCGTAAAGCAGCAGAAACCAGAGGAACCCGAAGCGAATTCTGAGACCGACGATCGCGTAGGCGGCCAGCCCGGCGAGAAAGACAGCGGCCGCCGCGCCGACTGTTGCATACAGCAGCGTGCTGCCAACACTTGCCCCGAGCTGGGCCGCTTCCCAGGCGCCGCGCATATTGCCGAGCAAGCTGAACTGGCTCGGCACCTCGTAGATTTCCTTGTCCCGATACAGCTCTTCCGGAGTTGCGGCGTTGACCAGCACGAGATAGAGCGGAATGATCCAGATCAGCCCGAGGACAAGCATAGTCAGGTGTCGGAGCGGGGATTTCAGTTTCATGATCGGCGTATCGTTCGGCTGAGGTAGAAGTAGGAAATGGCGAGCACGATCACACTGAGGAAGACGGCGATTGCCGATCCATACCCGTGGCGGAAGAGCAGGAACGTTTCGCGGTACATGGTGACAGCCAACGTTTCCGAACTCCGGTACGGACCGCCCTGGGTCATGACCCAGATGATGTCGAACGTTTTCAGGCTGTTGACCAGCGATATACCGACGACCACGATCGTCATTGGCCGCAGCAGGGGAAACGTGATGTCGCGGAACAGACGAAATCCTTCTGCTCCATCGAGCCGCGCTGCTTCGACCGGATCAGGCGGAATGGTCTGAAGTCCGACGAGGAAGAGCAGCACGCTGACACCAACCGATTGCCAGGTCGATGCCACGATCATGCTCCAGGTATTGAGTGGTGTGTCGAGCAGCCAGGTTTGCTGCAGGCGCTCCAGCCCGAGTACCTCGAGTACGCTGTTGACCGCGCCCTGTCGCCGCAACATGAACTCCCAGAGAACGCCGACTGCGGTCCCTGAGAGCGCGTACGGAATCAGGAATGGAAGGCGGTAGTAATTTGCTCGCGGCAGGTTGAAACTGACCGTCGCGATCAGAAGTCCAATCCCGACCGGAAGAGCCAGCGTTCCGACGACCCAGAGCACGGTATTGAGCATCGCGTCCTTGAGCACGCGATCGTTGGCCAGTGTCTGGTAGTTGTCGATGCCAACAAAGGCCGGACTGGTCGAACCATCGAAGTCGGTGAACGACAGGTAGACGGTACGAAAAAACGGCCAGAGCAAAAATGCCGAAACCAGCGCCACGGCTGGCAGCAGAAAGAGCAAGGGGACGACCCGACTACTCAGTCGGGTCGCCATAGATGCTTTCGTTCCCTGAAATGTTGATGTGGGAGAGGACAACGGGACTCCTCGGAACGACTAAGACTACGCCGAGCGGCGAGCCCACTCTTCGTCGGCGATGCCCTGAATGGTTTCGAGCACACTCTGGGCTTCGCCCGGATTCAGCATGAATCGTGCAAGCTCGTCGACGGCGTTCTCGACGATTGGCGTCGGAGAGGCTTCCCAGTAGCGCTGAAGCAATTCGTAGCTTTCGTCAGCCACGGTCGCGACGATACCGTTCAGGGTCGGATTGTCATTGGCTACCGTTGGATTGGCCGGGGTATCTCCCAGCAGCTTGGTCCAGGCTGCCTGGGCCGATGCCTGGTCCCACCAGGTCGCGACGGCAGTACTGGCCGCGATGTTCGGCGCGTTGGCGGGAATCAAGATCCCACCGGTT
>JBBJOX010000047.1:2290-8444 GCA_037724245.1 Thermomicrobiales bacterium
TTGATATTCGGCATGATGAACGCGTCGTAATCCTCGCCCGGAATCATGCCAGCGCTGAGGAATGTGCCCTGGAACCATGAACCGATGACGATGTGGGCGAAGTCTCCGGCCTGGAACGACGACACGGCTTCGGCATCCAGCGGGATGTCGAGATCGGTGAAGTACTCCTTGTCGAACATGTCCTTCCAGATGGCCATGGCATCGACCGCTACCTGATCGGTGTACTTGGCATTGCCCTGCATCAGATCGACATAAAATTGTGGATCGCTGCGGATCAGCAGTTCTTCGAACCAGATGAACGACGGCCATCGGCCATCGACGGTCGCGAAGAATGGCGTAACTTCGTTTTCTTTCAGGGTGGCGGCGTTGGCTTGGAACTGTTCCCAGGTCGTTGGCACGGAAAGGCCATATTCGTCGTAAAGCTTCTTGTTATAGAAGACGACCCAGTAGGAGGCGTGTGTCGGGATACCCCATTGCTTGTTATCGAAGGTGAAGGCTGCGGAGAGGGATTCTGGCAGATCACCGGCGGCAATGGCCGATTGCCAGATTGCCGACAGGTCGGCGGTATTACCAGATTCGTAGAGTGTCTCGAGCCGGAAACCGGACCACCAGGTGAAGAGATCTGGCGCCTCTTCGGTGGGCAGCGAGGAATTGATCACCTGCTGATACGACGTGGTGTCGCTGTACGGCGTCGGTTCCCAGGCTGTATCGATTTCGGTCGTGGCGAGGTCGCTCATCGCGGTGAAGTATTCCTGCCACGGCGATTTATCGTGATAGAACTTCAGATTGTTCGTTTGCGCAATGGCGGCGACGTGCCGATGCGTAGCCGCGGTGGATGCCGACGATCCAAGGACGAGTGACCCAAGCGCTGGTGTGGCGAGCCCGAGAGCGGCAGCACCTTTCAGCGCAGTGCGACGAGAGAATGACGAATCCGACGGACGTTGCGAGTCGCTGGACATGACACCGTTCCTTTCATCTGACACCTGCGGGCCAGACACACATCTGGTCCGAAAATGATAAGATCACTTGTTGAATAGGCTTGGGGCAATGCTAGTGCGTGGTGCGTCTCATGTCAACTGCCTGCGTCGTCGGTCCGACTCTGGCAGTTCCAGCCCTCGATCGATTCGCGATAGAGTGGTGCAGATGTGCTGCTTATCCACGTTTCGGAGCCAACATGAGACATCGTGAGTCGCTGAGTTTGTCTGTGCTGCCGCGTCCCGATTTGTCCCGCCAGTTAACCGAACAGATCGTTGCCCTGATTTCGTCGACGAATCTCGTCGAAGGGGACCGTCTGCCGACGATGCGCGAACTGGCGCGCGTGTTTTCTGTAGCGACGCCAACCATCCGTGAAGCGCTGCGACGTCTTCAGGCGACCGGTGTGATCGACATTCGGCATGGTTCCGGGATCTACGTTCAGCGAGTCAACCAGAACCTGATGATCACGAATCCGCATCGGTCGGCGCTGGATCGGGAGGCGATTCTGAGCTTGCTCGGGGCGCGACTGGTGATTGAACAGCGAACCGCCTGGATGGCAGCAGAACGGGCAACTGACGATTCGATGGCGCGACTGCAGTTGATTCTGGACGATGCCGAACGATTACTCTCCGGCCACGATGACGAGCTCGGGCCGCGAAACATGGAGTTCCATGGAGAAATCGCTCGGCTGGCCGGGAACCCGATTCTGACTCAGGTCCTCGATTCGCTGATCGATGTCTACGCCCGGGAGCAATTGGTAATCATGGCGCTCTACGATGCGCGACCGCTGGACCACCGTGAACACCTTGGTATCTTCGAGGCGATCTGCAATCGCGATGCCCAGGCTGCCTCCGACCGGATGACGCGGCACCTCGACGGAATCGTCCGCGTCATCGAATCGCGGATGAACTAATGCGCCTGTCTGTGACAGGCAGAAATTAGCTGGGAGTGTTAGAGGAAAAATAGTCCTAACCGCACTAAGAGTGTATTGATAATTTGAGCAAAAGATTGGATGTTAAACTTCACCCCTAATATGTTGATGAAGCGTATTGAAATGAGCAAGTGACATGAGTAGCGATTCAAAGTTAGATTGGGATCCCAAATCCGAAACTGTGCTGTCTGACCAGCGAGCTTCCTATGATGATCTGCGTCAACGATGCCCAGTCGCCCGGAGTGATTTTCTTGGATGGTCAGCATTTCGGCACGATGACATCAAGTCCGTTCTTGATCAACCCGGGACTTTCAGCAGTGCGTCACGGCATCGTGCGATTCCCAATGGCATGGATGAACCCGAGCACACGTCGTATCGAGCGAGTCTTGACTCGTTTTTTGCGCACGATGCGATCAGCGGCTTCGAGGCGAAATGCCGGGAGTTGGCTGTCGATGCAACCTCAAGCGTTCTGCATCGGGGTAGCGTGGATGTCGTCGAAGAATTTACCGAGCCGTATGCACTGAAATCGTTGTGCGAATTTCTCGGTTGGCCAAAGGACACCTGGCACTATCTTCGGGGTTGGGCGCACGACAACCAGCAAGTCGCGTTCACGCGCGATCGAACGGTTGGCAAATCCCTCGCCGAAGAATTCGCTGAAGTAGCGAGTCGGGAATTTACTGCCCGCCGCACTGCAGAAAGCGGTACTTTTGACGACCTAACGGCTCAACTCGTCAAGGTCGAGGTTGCGGGCACATTGCTGACTGAAGAGGATCTGGTAAGCATTGTCCGAAACTGGGCGGCGGGACATGGAACTGTTGCTGCCGGTCTGGGACTCGTTATCAAGTACCTGGCAGAGCATCTGAACCTACAACAGCAGTTGCGCGCCGACTCCAGTGCAATACCTGCGGCCATCGAGGAAATCCTTCGGGTAGATGGTCCACTGGTGGCGAACCGCCGAACCGCTACCGAGAACGTCAAACTCGGCGGACGGGACATTTCCGCCGGGGAGCTGATCACAATTATGTGGATCGGTGGAAATCGGGACGAATCGGTGTTCAGTGATGCGCAGGATGTCAGGTTGAATCGTGACTCCTCAGAGAATCTGTTGTTTGGGTGGGGATTGCACAATTGCCAGGGAATACATCTGGCGCGGCTTGAACTGCGGGTTGCCATCGAGGAATTGCTGTTTCGCACATCCCGATTCGAACCGGATAATTCCAATCCAGTCCGACGGGATGTCTATCCGAGCAATGGCCTGGGATCGCTGTCGTTGCGGGTCAGCTGATCTTCAGGTGGACAAGGCGTAGTTCTCCTGGAGCGATCGGGATCGTCACGCCGTCGCGTTCGATCTCAAGTTCTGACGTCGAATCCCCGAGAAAATTGCTGACCGAAACGGTGGCTGGTCGCAGATCGCTAAACTCGAGGCGCGATTCGGTCGGTTGGCTGGCGTGAGACTGCACAACGACATCGATTCCAGTGACTGTTCGGGATCGCCGAAGGTGCAGGATTTCGACTGATGGATCGCCCGAGCGAACGAACCAGCCTCGGGGACTGGCGGTCGCCCACGGTGATTCGAAGGTCGAGGCGACGACTCCAACCAGCGGCGAGGCGACTGAGGCTCCGGTGTCGCGACCCAGTGCATGGGCATCGTCATCACCGACTGCGACCTGGTAGTCGAAGGTCAGTTCACCCCCCTGGTTCGACGGGAAGTTGGTGTCCCAGAGATTGTTCAGGGCCCATGAGTAGATCGTGCCAGGTCGAATTCCGGATTCCTCGATTGACGACCGGAATGGAGGATACGGGATCGCAATCGTCGACGGTTGAATCAGCGGCGCCTGACGAGTGGCCCAGGCAACCGGTGCTGCGTTCGGTTGAGTGACCGTTGCCCAGTGCCGCATCGCGCGGAAATGATTCGCGGAACCGGGCACGTGCGGAGAATCCGGACCGACGACCCCACCGGTAATCTCGAATGTTAGGCCCGCGTCCTCTCCTGCGAACGGGAACGCAAAGTAAACACTTTCCTTTTCGAGTGTCGAAGGTTTGTACAGGCGATTCGAGATGTGGAGCCGACCGATCTGATGCGGCAGGGTCAGGGTTGTTTCGATCCAGTCCGCACCCTGTCCCGCGTAACGGTAGGTGAGACGTTCCCAGAGTTCGTTGGATTCCTTGTGCACCACAAGTCCGTAGGCACCGGTTCCCCTTGCGCCGAGCAGCCATGGGCCCGCGTTGTCGATGCGACCGCTGAGATGATTGAACGATGGTGCTGTGGCGTAGCGATCGTGAATGTAGGCATTGAATCCGAATGGAGCATCGGACGCGATGAGTTCACGGTTCGTCGATCGGTCGATCAGGCTGGAGATCGTGGCCGAACCGAGATCGACATCTATTGAGAGTCGGTCGTTCTGGAGCGACGGGCCGTTCCCGACGTCGGTGGCCGTGGCTATCGCGCCCGGCACGAGTTCGTACCGCGCGTAGCCCATTGCTGGAACATCCACTCCGAGAAAATGCAGGTACATGCCGCGAGCCCGGTGATTGGAATTGGACTGGGCTTCGATCTGCACCGGAATCCGGGATCCAGTCGCGAGATCGAAGACATCGTAGGCCTCGGCCCGGTCGATATGCTCGGGAACGAAAACCCGAACCAGGTCGGTCCGATTCCAGGAATCCGGGTTGAAAACGGTCAAACTTCGCGCGCCCGTTCGGGTTGTGGCGGCAGCGGCGAAGGGAGCAATGCGGGAGAGGCCGGAATTGAGCAGGAGTAGCGAGCGTTCAGATGCCCGGTGCGCGAACGATGCCTTATGCATCCACTGCAATTCCCCACTGTCGAACGAATTTGCTCCATTCGACCACGGATTGCCGGCACCCCAGGTATGTTCGTCGAACAGGGCCATTTCGTCGTAGGTGAGTTCGATGTCGTTAGAAATGGCTTGATTCGGCGAATCGGTCAGGATATCGGACAAGGCATGGAGTGTCTGGCTGGTCTGGATTTCGGACTGCACCCGGCGGTTCATGCCAAGCTCGCGCGCGGCAGAGCCGATCCCGTCGGCCCACCAGTCTGTCCAGTCGCCGGAATACGTCGGGTAGTCGTCTCCATGTCGTTGCAGAATGTCCTCGAAGAACTTCCGGTTGGTCGAGGTGATCAGCCGCGGCCACTCCCACTCATCGTTCCACTCGCGGGCGATGTCGGCCGAGGCAAGCGATGGCGCAGCGTTGTCGGCGAAGGCACTCTGGACCCGGAAGTGGATGACATCGTGTTCGTAGGGGGTTCGTGTCCACTCCATTGGATCATGACTCCCGCCGCCGCCGTGCGGGAGATCGCGAAGATAGGGATACGGCAACTGCGTGGCCGCGTTCAGGTACTCCGGCAGACTTCCCAGAAACTCGTTGTAGTCGCGATGGATGCCTTGGGTGACTGCCTCCATATAGGCGGCTCCTGAAAAGGTATCGGTGTACCAGACGAGCAGTTTCTCGCCATCCGGAGCCTGCCACCAGAACGGGCGGCGGAGTTGCTGACCGTCGGTGAGGAAGGGAATCGAGCGGCCCGCAAAGTTGTGGGCCACGGCCAAGTACTTGATACCGGCATCGGTCAGGAGCGAGGAAAGTCCGATTGTGGCTCCGGGAACATCGGTCTGCGTTGCGGAAACGATGTCGATTCCGTACTCCCGACGCAAGCTGGCGGTGTACTCGAGCTGATGGGCCAGTTCATCGTGGGAGTAGGCTTCGGTGTGCATGGAGAAGGGGAGGGCGTTGATTTCGAACACGCCTTCCTGCACCAGCGCCAGTAGCTCGTTTCGACGCGATTCGGAGCGGAGTCGCATCCATTCGCGAAGCGGCCAGCTGACCTCGATATTCCAGCGGAATCGGGATTCGGTTGGCCAGTCTTTCGTCGCCTTGGCGAGTTCGATCGCATTGTCGATGAAGGCCAGCTGGTTGTCGTTGACGATCGCCTGAGGGTCGGTGTAGCCGATATCGTAGTGCGAGTGCAGCATCAGATGTACGGACATCTTGCGTTGTGGCCTGACCTCGAAATCGATCGCGGTCCCGGCGATATCGATCGATATCGTCTCGTTCTCGCTGACTTCCGGAATCAGTAGATAGTCCGACTGGAGGACGTCGCGGGCAGTTGTTGTGAGCGTGGACAGGATCTGGTCATCGAGACTGGCAGTCATTACCACCTGGGGTCCTGGATCGATGCGGACCCGGATTGCCTGATGCAATCGGCCCTCGACCATTCGGAACAACGGCACG
>JBBJOX010000047.1:8454-13509 GCA_037724245.1 Thermomicrobiales bacterium
GACGCAATGTTCTGCCAGCAAGGTCGACATCGACTCCGGCCGTCGAATCGATCAATTGCTTGCGAAAGCCTGCAAGTTTATTTCGGCCCTGAAGGTCAACGATGTCGAATGGCATGGCGAGTGTTCTCTCCTCGGTTGCTACAGGCTGAACGTGTGGCGGCCAGCATACAACCAAAGAGATTAGATGACTACACCATCATTTTCAGCGATGGAATGTCAGTATTGGCAGGATCGGCGAAGCGGTCCCGGTCGTTCGGGACCAATGCATACCAACCGGGTCTGCCCGGATCGCGATCGTAAGGATAGCCTCCCATGTCCTGAAACATCGCCGCATATTCCGCGAGCTTGGCACGGTCGAGATCGACACCGAGTCCAGGCCCGGTCGGCACGGCGATCTTCCCATCGACGTAGGTCATCTTGCCCCCGACGATGATGTCATCGGACAGGTGATGATAATGGGCATCGGCGCTGAATCCGAGATTTGGCAGTACTGCGCCGAGATGCAGCATGGTCGCCAGCTGGATCCCGAGTTCCCCGGACGAATGCACTGCGATCCCGAGCTGGAAGGTTTCGCAGACATTGGCTGCCTTGATGCACTGGCGGATCCCACCCCAGAATGTTGTGTCCAGCAGAATGACATCCACTGCCAGATCAAGAATGTTGGCAGCGAGTTGCTCGAAGTTGACAACCACCGTATTGGTCGCCGTCGGGATTCGCACCATCGAGCGCACCCGGCGCATGCCGTTCAGACCCCAGGTTGGATCCTCGAAATAGTCGTTGGCGATGTCCTCGATGGCGTGGCCGAAGCGAATGCTTTCCTCAACGGTTAGCACGCCGTTCGGATCGTAGCGGAAGGTGTCGCCGGGAAGTGATGCGGCAAGCGCGCGGAAACATTCCAACTCGTAGTCGGGAGCGAACACGCCACCTTTCAGCTTGTGCGAGGTGAAACCGTATTTGTCTTTAAGGAGTCTGGCGTGGTCGACCAGTTGTTCGGGAGTGCGGACTTCACCCAGCCGATTGTCCGGATTGGCATAACGGAAAAAGAGATAACTGGCGAACGGGACCTCGTCGCGAAGTTTGCCGCCCAGCAGATCGTAGACAGGTACTCCCAGATGTTTACCAACAAGATCGAGGCAGGCGAATTCGAGAGCAGCGTGAATCTGGGTGCGGTTGTTATAGAGGCTGGCCGTTGGATTGGCGATCTTGAAGCGAAGCGCTTCGAGATCGAAGGGATTGTGTCCCTTCAGATACGGGTTGAGGCTGCGGACTGCCTGTTCCGCGCTTTCGCCGCCGCCACCCATTTCACCGAGGCCGATCAAACCGTTGTCAGTTTCGACTTCGACAATGGTTCGGACAAAGCGACCCCAGTGCGCGCCGTTCGAGTGCCGGAGTGGCGCTTCCAGCGGGACGGTGACGGTGGTTGCCCGAATGTCGACGATCTTCACGGTAAGGTTCCTCTCCAGAACATGTGCAAAGTGATGTTTGCCAGTATGCGACATAGATCAGATGACTGGGTCACTTTGTGCCTGATTGGTACGTTGCGGGCGTCCTTGAAGCGTGGCAAGTCGGAGTGCTACGCTCATGGGTGCAAGAATCGAAAATGTCGATTCCCACCTCGCCTTCCGGCCCGCTGTAGCCCAAAGACCTCGGCGCAGGAGCGTTGGCGATGCAAGTCTGAACACCGAAGGGTTTCTCTTCATGTGTCATTCGGATACTGGCGCGTCATTCGAGCGTCCTGGCGAAGATCCTGTAGGATGCGCCTGCGACGATGCCTCGTCACTCGAACAGAAGTTCAAGGGATTCGAAGGTCTGGGAACAGCGGAGTCTCGCTGCCACCTTCCGATTAGCGATCACAGCAACGCTTCTGGATCGTCTGCCGCCCGCCGCGTGGTAGAAACCACACCGGTACCGTTCGTGGTCCAGCATGCCCGGGACCTCTACTTTCTGACCTGGGAGACGGGGCGCTGGACGCTGGCCGAACTCGAATTCGATGCCGACAGCTGTACATTCGTCGAACAACGGCGAACCCACTACGACTGGCCGCGTGAGGCATTTGGTGTATTGCTCAGCCGGTTTACCTTGCTGGAGCGAATCGAGACGTCGCTGTTGCAGCGAACCTCGGACGATTTCGCTCGCTGGTTGGCTGCGCAATTCCAGGTGGTTTCGAAGTCGGCCTGAGGATTCAGGATTGTACGCAAAACGAGGGTGGCCACCGGGCCACCCTCGTTTCTTGCTCAATTCTTCGAACCCGACTCAGTGTTCGGCGAAATCGGGAAGTTGCTCACCGGCACGAATCGGCACCTTGACTCGATTTTCCATTGGCGGAATCGGGCAGGACCAACCCTCGTTGTAGGCACAGTACGGGTTGTAGGCCTGATTGAAATCGATGGCGATGCGGCCATCGGGAAGGGCACGCGGTTCGAGATAGCGTCCGACGCTGTACGTTTCCTCACCGGCCGTGGCATCCCGGAATGGCATGAAGAAATGGCCACGCACGGTGTCCTTGAACACGGTCAGTGTCGTGGGCTGCCCATCGACCTCGAAGTGAATGCGACCGGCGCGGATGTAGGTTTTGGTCTGGCCGTTGACGGTGCCGATCGTGAGTTCTTCCTCGATGCCGTCGCCACTGGTATCAAGGTCGATGGCGAAGGCGAGATCGGTTGTTTCCGGAAAGTAACTGAGCCCGTGGAAGATCTCTTTCTGATCCGGGCGAAGTGGTGAATTTTCTGATTGCTTGAACTGCACATCGCGTCGACTGCGAAAACTTTGCAGCTTGCTTTCGGTTGGGGTGGACACGTTTTATTTCTCCTGCCCGCTCTGGGCTCCCTCTGCGTTCCAATACTAACTAAAGTATAGCAACGTCGTCAATCGTTCCTGGAGCCCTGATACAGGTGATTTCAACCTGCGAGATCAGCGGGATTTGGATTCGCGGTATTTGTCACGGCAATCCTGAATCACGTGCTCAGCCTGCTCGAGGCTGTGCCAGCCGAGTACTTCGGTGCTTTTCTTCTCAAGCAGTTTATAGGTCGCGAAAAACGTCTCGATTTCCTTGAGACGGTATTCGTGAACATCTTCCAGCTTCTGGTACTCGTTGAAGCGGGGATCGCCGATCGGCACCGCCAGTACCTTGAAGTCGCTGCCCTTTTCGTCAGCCATGTCGAGCCCACCAAGCAGCCGGGCTTCGATCATGCAACCAGGGAAGGTTGGTTCGTGAACGAGGACGAGGATATCGAGGTGGTCGCCATCCGGTGCCAGCGTGTCCGGAATGAATCCGTAATCGGTCGGATAGTGCACTGACGAATAGAGAACGCGATCGAGCTTGAAGCAGCCCTGTTCCTCGTCGTACTCGTACTTGTTGCGGCTACCGCGCGGAATCTCGATAAAGGCGAGCACGGTTTCGCCGGTCGAGCTTGCGACGTGAGAACTGGACTGTTGACTCATAATGCTGACGGCTCCAGACAGAACTTGTGGGCTGCGGCGGACTCAGTGTACCGACCGCTGCAACAGAGCGACGCTGTAAAATTCGTACGACGCGGCAGTATCCGGGACATCGACGACGTGCACAGTAAATCGACACGGTAATCCGTGGTCAGGAAGATTATCGGCGAAATAGCCGGAATATGCTTCCGCGTACTCCGCCCGTAGCCGCTTCACCTCGGCGGCATAACCACTCGGATCGACCAGCGGGTTGGGCGATTTGGGCTGGCATCCGAAGGCATGAACCTCGATGAAGTCAACATCGCGCAGTGAGGTTGCGATGCCAGCCTCGATCAGCCACTTCTCCCAGGAATCGAAGACGAGCGGAATTTCCTGCATCGGGTCCATGGAAACCAGTTCGTCCCTTTCGAGGACGCCCTGGGCAGAAAAGCCTCCGGTCAGCCCGGCAAAATAGATGCGCAGGTCACCGTCGGATTGCTCTTCGGTCACCAATGCAGACAGGGTCGGTCGATCACCGTTGAAGTAGTACGTCAGCTTGCCACGCTGCTTGATCTGAAAAGCCATGATGTTCCCCGATGTCCTTGCCTAATCGATGGTGAGACCGGCCTCGGCGGCGACGCGGCGAATGCCGGCAGCGGTGGCCCGGGTGGCAGGTTCCTTCTCGCCGTCGATCTTGTAGTGGGTTTCGATGGAAATAACGCCTTCGTAGCGATCGCGGATGAGCAGCTGGAATTGCTGGATGTAGTCGATCGCCCCGTCGCCGACGGCGGTAAAGCCTGCTCCGTCGTCGAATGAGATGGCGTCTTTCAGATGCACATTGTGAACGCGATCCTTGACGGCTTCGTACCCGGCCGGAACAGGGTTCTGGCCAAGTGCCGCCTCGTTCCCTGGATCCCAGATGAGCCCGAATACCGGATCGGCGATCCGATCGAGATACCACTTCGATTCGGCCCCGGTTGCAATGTTGCAGGCATGTTCGTTTTCGAGGCCAAGGAGCTTGCCGGCGGCGTTGACCGTGGCCGTTGCCTGGGTGAGTTCCTCGAGAATTTCGTTGCGTGCCGCCTCCGGATCGTCGAGTCTCCAGAAACTGAAGGTGCGGACGATCGGTGCATCGAGCACGTGAGCGGCGTGCAGGGTTCGCTCCAGCACCTCGCCCTGTTGCGCCCGGGTGGCAATCGAGGCGGAGTGGGTGTTACCGGCTGCCGGCGCTACCTCGCCCGAAAGGTGCGTCTTGAGAAACGGCGAGGCAATGCTGACCACGGTGAAGCCACCATTGGTGACTTTGGATTTGACTTTCTCGAGATCTGCCGGATCGAGATCGACGACGCTTTTGTTCCAGATACTGCGGAGTTCGAGGTGGCGAATGCCAAGTTCCGTGCAGACGCTCAGAACGTGGTCGAAGTCTTCGCTGATTTCGTCGGTGATGACGCCAAGATGAACCAAGGATGTTCCTGCTTTCTTGAAAGGCTAATCGTCGTTGTCTTCGAGATCGGGATCGGCCGCGGTCGCTCCCATGAGTCCGCTTTCCATATCTCCCATCATCATCGCGGCAAACTCGCTTTCGGTTCGTCGTTGTTCGGAATCTAGAACGGCGGCGCAGAAGGTGCCAAACTGCGG
>JBBJOX010000048.1:0-13477 GCA_037724245.1 Thermomicrobiales bacterium
ATGCAGGTCAACGTGGATACGAAATCCGGTGCCTGGAGAGCCAGCAAATCCTGTCGGCTGATTCGGCGGGGATTGGTGACGACGCCATCAATCTCAAATCCCCAGTCTTCACCGCGATTGGGATCGGGATCGACGAAGTTCTTGGAGATGGTGTAGAAGTCGTCGACCGGGGTGATGATCGACGGAAGCTCGCCAGTGGCTCCAGCGGCGACAGTTTTTCGGCTGGCTACGCGCATCACTTCGCGACCGAGGACAACTGCGCCAGCCAAGGAAACGACGGCCAGGGATCCGGTGATCACGAAGCGGCGGCGGGACGGATCCGATTCCCCAGGCAGCTCGCTGTCCGGTGCCGGATCGAGACGTCGCAGAATCGTGATGACAGCCGCAAGCACCGCACCGAAGGCAAACGCGGCCAACCCGAGTGATGCCAGCACCCGCACGAAGCGGCCACCGGAAAGCTCGTTCGGCAGGTTCGTTTGTAGAAAGACGAGAGTGAAGATCGTGGTCGCGAGGAACACGCCAAGGGCGTAGGTGACTGCGCGCGATGCCTGGAAACGACGGGAACCGGCGGTCTGGATCGCGAACAAGCGGCCGAGGGTGCCGCCGATCAGCACCATGACCAGAACCAGGCCCGCCAGCAGGAGGGTTTTTGCCTGCGGTCCAAAGGTCTCGAGCATGAACGAGAAGAGTGAGATGGGCAGCGCCAGCAGGAGCGCATCGGCCAGCGCATCAAGCAGTGAGGTGACCCCGGTGGCCCGGCGGATAAGGACAACGATCACGAGCATCGCAATGCTGGCGATCATGCCGGCAATGGCACCTCGCGTTCTGTCGCGCCCGCGGCCCTTGATTCGCGCTGTGTAAGGATCGACGTAGTCCATGGAAGTTTCCTTGTCTCGGAGCATGGGACCCGGTTTGCCCAATGCGGTTACGTCTACTCTACGTCCCGGAAGCAGTTCTGGAGTTGTTGTACCCGGCGATCCCGGCCGTTCGGGGCGAATCGTTTTCGCGGTCCCGGTCGTTTACGATCCAGAAGGCGGTTTCGACGGCGGATCGGGTAAGGACAGAGATGGTTTCCATTGGTCTCGGAAACAAACTGGGGATGTTGGCGCATGAATCGCGCAACCTTCCGCTGCCTCAGTGGCGAGCCGGGCCAACTGATGAGTCGGCGCTGATCACCAAAGCGATCGCCGATCCGAGGGCATTCGCTCCTGTCTACGAATATTATGTCGATGATATTTATGGGTACTGTCTGCGGCGGCTTGGTGATGCCGAACTGGCGGCCGATGTCACGAGTCAGATTTTCATCCGGGCACTGACGGCGCTTTCCAGATACACATCGCGCAACGGCGCAACCTCGTTTCGGAGTTGGCTGTTCACGATTGCGCATAACCTCGTGATCGATACGCACCGAACGCGACGCTATCACCGCTCGCTGGACGATCCGGACACCGCGATCGTCGTGGCCGATTCTGCCTTGTCGCCGGAAGATCATGCCGTCGCCAGCGATCTGCGAGCTGAGCTGATCGAGGCGATGGCGACCCTGACCGAGCAGCAACGGAGTGTCGTCGAATTGCGTCTGGCCGGATTGACCGGGCCGGAGATCGCGTCGGTGCTGCAACTTCATCTGGCTGCCGTGAAATCGTTGCAGTTTCGGGCATATTCGCGTTTGCGCCTTCTTCTGAGGGAGCGCTTCGACGCAGAGTTTGGCGAAGGATTGTCATCATGACAGTACGGCGAAGATACGACGCATTCGATCGCCATCTCGATACAGGAGATTCTGGTGAGGATGCCGAGTTGCTCGAGTTCGCCCGGCGAGCGGCGTTGGTGGCGAGCCAACCTGTCGATACCGGAGCGCGTCGGCAGATGTGGGCGACGGTGCTGGAGACATCCCCTGCTCCTGCCCGGCTCAACCCATCGAGGCGCGCGGCGATGGTACACCATCGACTACCGGCACCCGCGGTCCTTCTGTTTGGCCTGGTACTGGCGATTGTGTTCGCGCTTTCCGGGATCGGCAACAGCGGGCCGGAAATAGTGACGCCGACGGTGCTGGCAGAGCAGGCAGCAACGCCATTCTCCTCACCGGTTACGATCGTTCCTACATCGGCAATCGACCAACCGTAGGCGGAGTTCCCATGGCAGTAGCAACACACACCTATCACGTGACAACGACGTGGACGGGCAATTCGGGCAGCGGAACATCGGGGCAGGCCGGATACTCGCGGGATCATTCGATCGAGATCGATGGCAAGCCTGCTCTGGAAGGATCGTCCGATCCGGCATTTCTCGGAGATCCGGCGCGGCACAATCCGGAGGATTTGCTGGTGGCGTCGCTTTCGGCGTGTCACATGCTCTGGTTTCTCTCACTGGCGGCACGGGCCAGGGTGATTGTTACGGCGTACGTCGATCGGGCCGAAGGGATGATGGAGACGGATCGCGGTGGTGGTGGTCGGTTCACGAAGGTCGTGTTGCGGCCCCTGATTACGCTGGAAGCGGGAACTGATGTATCGGTGGCGGATGCGTTGCATCACGACGCGCACGAGAAATGTTTCATCTCGCAGAGCGTCAATTTCCCGGTAACGATCGAGGCGGAGTACCGGTAGTCGGGCGCATTCCTGAGTAGAGTCTGGGCTTGTGCCTGACCGAGGGTTCGTGGCCGTGAATATCAGGTCTGAGACTGGCTCATGACCCTACGAACGGTTCGGAACTGTCCTATCGGGAGGTCGTCCAGACGCGACGGAAGAGATCGGGGTAGGTTTTGACGAAGCGGTCATCGTCGACATCGAGTTCCCGAACGAAGTCCGCGGTCATCGATTCGTAGAGAAATCGATCGGCGGCCAGACCGGTGTAGCGCTGGATCATCGGTGTGACCTCGAGCGACGGAATGGCGAAGTAGACAACCGAGATTGGTTCGACCTGCGTCTCGGCAAGACCCAGGCGTCGGATCGGCAGGGTGTTGGTGAACGGCGTGGCCTGAATGTCGATATCGAGACAGTCCTTCAGGTCGAGTCGCGGTTCGCCAGCGGTATCGGTCCAGTTGCCTTCACCGTCACCGATCAGGGCAACGGTGCGACGTTGCCCATCGGGATCCTCGACATCGACCCAGATCGATCGGGTACGCCAGGTGGAATCGACCTTGGCACGGTAGCGAATGCGATACGCCACGTCATCGATAACGGCAATCAGGGCGGAATCGGCGACGAATCCTCCGTCGATCGAATCGTTCAGTCGCAGGTGTTCCAGGCCATCGCCATTCCAGGTGGCCCAGACAATATCCCGGTTCATGACAAAAGCCTCCTGCGCTGAAAACAGGGAAGGGCCGGGGTGTGAACCCGACCCGAAATGAACGTCCGTGATGTAAAAGCTCAGCGATCCTCGATCGGCACGAAATGCTTGTCCGTTGGGCCAACGAAGGTCGATTGTGGTCGGATCAGGCGATTGTGCTCAACCTGTTCCAGGACGTGCGCGGTCCAGCCGACGGATCGTGCGACCGCGAAGGTTGGCGGGAACATATCGCCGGGTAATCCGACTGCCGCCAGCACGGCGGCGGAATAGAACTCGACATTGGTGTAGAGACGGCGACCCGGTTTGCGTTCATCGAGCATCGCCAGCGCGCGTTCCTCGGTCAGCCGTGACAATTCGAAGAATTCGGAAGTGCTGGCTGTTTCGGCCATGCCACGCAAAACCTCGGCGCGCGGATCTTCCGCCTTGTAGACACGATGTCCGAATCCCATCAGTCGTTGGCCACGATCGAAGGCGGCGGTCAACCACGGCTCGACATTCTCGGCAGTCCCGATTTCGTTCAGCATATCGAGCACCTTGGCCGGTGCACCACCGTGGGCCGGACCCTTGAGTGCACCAACGGCACCGGTCAGGGCGGAGCAGAGGTCGGAATCGGTGCTGGCGATGACACGAGCAGTGAAGGTGCTGGCGTTGAGACCATGATCGGCGAGCAGCACGAGATATCCTTCGAGCGGCTTCCAGTGTTTTTCTTCCGGTTCGGTACCAAAGAGCTGATAAAGGTAATTTTGGGCGGTGTTGAGATCGGCCCGCCCGTCGATCGGTTCCTGTCCGTTTCGCAGGCGGAAGAAGGCTGCAAGAATGCCGGGAACGAGTGCGGAAAGGGCGATCGCTTCGTCGAGGTCAGGATTGTCATCGAACAACTGATGTTCGATGGCTCCGAGGAGCGAGATACCGGTGCGCAGTGCGTCCATTGGCTTGGCATCGGCTGGCAGGGCGCGCAGGCCTTCGATCACCTTTGGTGGCAGGACCCGGTAGTTGCCGACCTTTTCCTGGAATGCGCTGAGTTCGTCGGCATCGGGCAGATGACCGTTCCAGAGCAGGAAGGACACTTCCTCGAACGAGGCCTTGCCCGCGAGCTCGTGGATATCGTAGCCGCGGTAAACCAGTTTGCCTTCTTCACCATAGACGTGCGACAACGCCGTGGTTGCAGCGATGACACCTTCGAGCCCTTCTGAACGAGGCTCGGAGGCCGCTGAGGCAGTCGCAGAATTGGACATCAGACCGTACCCTCCTCGGGTGATTCGCCAGCGATGGCGTTCCGCTGAAATGGATTCACCGGGTGCCGGCCAATGCGTGCCGTCCCGGTTGCTCTCCATCGTTATCTTGAGCATCTTGCACGACTTCACAAGAATACACTCGTGCCCAGCGCACAAACAGGCAAGGGTCCGTTGCAGACGATACCGCTTGCCAACTCTGGATGGAAATCCTATCACGGCATTGCACCGAGCGGGAGATGGCTCGCGGATACCATGACCCAGGCGATCACGGTAGAACCATGAGTGTTCGCATGTCACCTGTGACTTATTGACAAGAGAGAGGCTTTTAGGTAGAGTACGTACACCTCAGCCTTCCCTTCTGAGGACACCAGATGCGGTCGCGGAGTTCCATCCCTCTTCGACCGTGATCTGGTACTTTTTTGTGCCATGTCCACTCGGTATGGGAAATCCTGGATCCTCTGTTACGATATTCAGCGATGCTCGATTCCGATCAGGGACTCTTTCGGGCAGCGCGCTCGTGCGAACACGTCCGGTGCCCCGGTGTCACGCCGGAGAGCGATCTACGTCGCCCGCTTCGAGCGCATGGCCTTGAGATGCTTCAGGCCTTCGTCGTTGACGAACGTCCGATAGTCACTGGATTCGACTGCGACCAATGCCACTCGACCGTCGGCATTGTGGTGAATGCCCCAGCCATGGCGCTTGCCGAGCGGAGAGGCACGCAGGCAGGCCTGATCCTTGTTGAAGAATGCTTCCCGCGCGGAAGCCTTGTCGTTTTCGGCGATTGCCTGGCGCGTCGCGTGAACATCGAAGAGCACATCGTCCGATGTATACGTGTAGAGGTTGCCAGCGATCATTTCGTGCTGCAACGAGGCAACCGTCTGCACATTGGCTTTTGGTTGTGGCACTTCGGCGACCGGTGCCGGGCAATCTTCCGCCACTTCAATGAAGGTATTGAAATAATTCGTGCTCTTGCTCATGCGGAATAATGCTCCTCGAAGTCATTACGCGAGCGCGTACCGACGATTCGATCAGTCCCGGGTGAGTTCCAGGGCGTCGGTGCCAACGGCGTCGGCTCGATAAGCGCTTTCGAGTTTGCGCCGGATGTCGGGAATCGCCGTCACGATCAGGGTCAGGCCGGAGCGAACCTGAGTGCGTTGTCCCGGCGTGGGGTTGGCCGCCTGAACATTCGGATAAATGGCGCCGGTCAATGCCTGCCGCAATGTGGTGATGAACGATTCCACCGCAGAGGCTGTCGGATCGTCCAGCACGTAGCGATGCTGGTTGAAGACATCGCCAAAGGCGAAGGCTCGATCGCCGACATCGCGCCAGTTGTCCCAGACGAAGGCGTCTGCCCCGAGTTCCCCCGGCAGGCTGAGCGGCTCACCTGGCAACAGGGCGGGATTGACCACTCCGGCGAGGGCAGCCTCGACCCGGGCGAGATGACTGTAGAGATCGGCCACGGCAGTGACGCGCCGCTCGCCGAAGCTGCTGGCAGATCGCTGGACGAGACCGAGTTCGCGATGCAACTGCTCGGCAATCTTTCCATGCTTCGTTTCGATCTGAAGAATGGTTTCCTCGAGTTCGTCCGGGGTTCGGCGGGAATCGCCGTAGGTCGCCTCGATCCGGGTCAGCCGGGCATCGACTTCGCGGGAGAATCCGGTGGCTCGCACCAGTTCGCCCTGGATTTCCTCGCGCAGCGCTCGCAATGCGTCTTCCGACACGGCAGGAATCTGGGATAACGCCGGCTGTCGATCGACATCGAGTGACGACGAGGTACTCGAACTGCGGCTTGAAGGCAGGGATCGGGACGAGATGGCACCGACAAAGGGGGCCACCACCAACAGCCGTGCCCGATGCCAGCCGACCTCGCGGATGAAGAGCCACGCGATGAGCCCGAACAGTGCCACCACCAGAATCAGGACGAGGACAACAACTGCAGTATCCATGAAATCCGCTTCACCTCGCGGCCTCCGCCGCCCGTACGCGAGTATTCTCGGACCATTGTACGTGCCCTTCCCTGCCCGTATCGCTGCCTGTTCTCTCCATCGAAACCCTTATTCAACCATCTGGTTGACCATCGAACGCATTTCAGCTATATTCAACCGTATGGTTGAGCAACTTCCGGTCCATCTCGATGTCGTTTTCCACGCACTCTCCGATCAGACCCGACGCTCGATGCTGACGCAATTGGCAGACGGTGAACGTTCGATTGGCGAGTTGGCCGCACCGTATGCAATGTCGCTCGCTGCGGCGTCGAAGCATGTCAAATCGCTGGAACGGGCCGGGTTGATCGATCGACGCCGGGCGGGACGCTCGTACATTTGCCGAATCAATACCGCCCCACTCGCCGAAGCCCAGGCATTCCTTCGTTACTACGAACATTTCTGGACTACCCGACTCGACACATTGCACGACATGTTCGCTACGCCGGCGAATCAGACGGAGGAGGAGGCATGACTTCGATTGATACGACAGTTCGCATTTCGCGGACGATTTCGGGTCCGCAGGCAGATGTCTTTGCTGCCTGGACCGATCAGCGTCTCTTCAAGAAATGGTTCGCGCCGCAGATCTACCACGTCGCGGAGTGCGAGATCGATGTGCGCGTGGGTGGTCGCCATCTGACAACCGTGATCGGACCGGATGGAGATCGCCATACCACCGCCGGTATCTACACTGAACTCGATCCGCCACGACGCCTGGCGATGACCTGGAACTACTCGGGCGATCATCCGGATGCCCAGGCCCGGGAATCGTTGCTACGTGTCGAGTTCGTCGCGATCGACGATTCGACGACCGAGATCCACCTGACACACGAACAGATGCTGACCGACCGAGCGCAGGAGAATGTCCGCTCGGGCTGGCAGGAATGTCTGGACAAACTGGAAGCGATGTTCGCCGTATGACAGATACAGAAATAGTCGTCAGCCAAGTGCTGCACGCCACTGCCGGAGAGGTTTATCAGGCGTTCATCGATCCTGCCCAATATGTGATCTGGGGTCCCACCCGATTCGACAATGATCCCTGGATCGGTGGCTCGTTCCGTCAGGAAACGGACACAGACGGTTTCACCTCCGTTGTAGAAGGTAGCTATCAGCACCTGATACCAGACGAACTGATCGCCATGAACTGGCGATTCTTCCGATTAGGAAGCGACGACATCGCGAAGGTCACCGTCTCGATCACCATCGAACCGGGAGTCGATAGCGGAACCAGAATCACCGCACGAGAGTCTGGCCCTTCCATTTCCTCCACGGAACCGGGAGACCCATACCATCAGGCGTGGGACAAAGTCTTCGATGCCCTCCAAACGTATCTCGGAAAACGGACCTGCGATGTCCACACCATGACCAGGTGGTTCAAGGCGGCGCCAGACCGGGTGTTCGCGGCGTGGACAACTGCGGCAGATCTGGAAATCTGGTTGACCAAGAAAGCGAGTGTCGAACTTCGCATCGGTGGATCGTATTCACTGACCACCGCGTCGGACACTGGCGACCACATTTGCTTCGGCGATTATCGAACGATCGAACCTGGCTCAAGACTGGTGAAATCCTGGAAGTACATCGGTCCCGGAGTCGACATACCGGATGGTGAAACGCGGGTAGACGTGCGTCTGCGGTCGATCGATGCAACGACGACGCAGATGACGTTCATCGAATCGGGAACCGGGCTCGATCAGGCGTCTTATCGTATCGAATCCTCACTGGCGTGGAACGAAGCGTTCAGGGGACTGAAGGAGTTGGTAGAACAATGACGATGGCACCGCCAGTTGCCCAGACCGCGATGCTGATCCGGCGTCCGATGGCCGACGTCTATGAAGCAATCGTCGATCCGGCGATCACCGCGAAGTTCTGGTTTACGAAAGGCAGTAACCGGCTCGATTCCAGCGAACTGGTGACGTGGGAATGGGAGATGTATGGGGCGACGGCGAAGGTTCGGGTTCTGGAGATCGAAGCCAACGCACGAATTTTGATGGATTGGGGCGATCTCGATACCGATCCCGGTACGAGGGTCGAGTGGATATTCACAGAGCTCGATCCTGAGCGGACGTTCATCGACGTCAGTGATCGGAACTTCACCGGCACTGACGACGAACAGATTGCCAAGGCGCTGGATTCGACGGGTGGATTCGCGCTGGTCCTGGCTGGCCTGAAGGCCTGGCTCGAACACGGGCTGCAACTGAATCTGGTGGGCGATCGCTTTCCTGCCGACGCCACATCGCACTGAAGGAGAACGACATGAGTACGACAGAAATCAGAAATGGCGGCTTCTCGGTGACGACGGAGTACGAGGCGAGTCCGGATTGGCTCTATCGCGTCTGGACCGATGTCTCACTGATACAGGGCTGGCTGGCGATCACCGCCGAAGCCGACGCCCGGGTCGGCGGCAACTATGTGTTGCACTGGCCGATGGAAGACGGCGAGATGATGGCCAAGGGTACATTTCTGGAACTCGAACCTGGGCGGAAGATCGTTCAGTCGTGGGAATCGTGGGGTCCGACCGGTCGTTTCGAGGGCATGGATGCCGAGATCACGGTCGAGTACAGGGATCTGGGCAATGGTTGGACCGCAATGACGCAAACCGAAACTAGCCCCGCCTACACAGATACGGAGCGCATCGAAATGTCGATGGGCGGCACGATCGACGTGCATGCACATCTGAAAACGTTGGCCGAAACCATGATCGGGCAGTCGTGACCGATCGCGAGTGGCACGGGCTCATGCTACTGATCGGGCCGCCGGGAGCAGGCAAATCGACGTTCCTTCGAACGCTGATTGCTGAGGGCGAGATTTCACCATTGGCGGTGATGTCGAATGATCGCCTGGCACGGGAGCTGTTCGGCGACGATGTCGATCGGGAGTTGCACAACGGGGCGATTTTCGCAGAGCAGGATCGGCGGGTCAGCGCCCGACTGCAGGCCGGGCTGATGACATTCATCGATGCGACCAACGTTCGATCCGAGGCCCGTATCCGGTTGATCGAACTGGCGAAAGCGGCTGGTCAACCGGTGACCGCTGTCCGGTTCAGGCGAAGTGATGAGACGTTGCTGAGGCAGAACCGGAATCCCGATCGGGACGAGGTGCAGGCGGACGGGTTCGTCCTCGAGTACGCCCGGATCATGGACGCCTCGACGAGCGACGAGCAGTTGCGGGGCGAAGGGATCTCCGAGATCGTCGACGTGTGAGTCGGTTCTGTTGTTCGATGCACGATGATCGGCTGTCGCGTGATATTGGCAGAGACGAACTCCGCGACTACCGTTCAGACGGGAGATACCGCCGCCTCAAATTGGTAGGGCTCGACCCTTGTGGTCGACCGTGGCTCCGCTCCCGCCAACTCCGGCAGTGAAGATCTCTGCGCCTACCGAGGGTGGGTACTGGCGCGTTGCCAGGGATTACGATCTGGTGACCAAGGTCGTCACGAAGATCGACCGCTATGCCGGGAATCGAGTTCTATCAGGGGTTGCCGAAAGGCGATGCGGGAGCCGATGAACGACTCCCCTTCAGCGTCTGTGGTTCGTCAGAAACGCCAGCGGGTTTGTGTGGCTTCGGCGCCACGACCGAAGCCGAAGGCTTTCACCGGCGCAACCCGGAAGACGGGCGTCGGTTGGCCCTGGTCCTCGGCGTGGTGGAATCCGCCATCACCTACTTCGAATCGCCATTCCTCGGTGTACTTCTCTGCCCAGGCATCGGCGAGTCGCCGGAGCAACGATGCATCGGTCACCCGCTCGGCAATACCTTCGAGTACGATGTCGAGTCCTTCCGACATCTGGTTGGCACCGGTGTGAATGATGCAGTGCGCGTTCGCTTCCAGGTTCTTCGCCTTTTGCTCCCTGGCACCGGTGCAGAAGTGCATCGCGTCGTCGAGCCAGACCGCGATCAACGGCACCAGATGAGGACGACCGTCTGCGCGGACGGTCGTGATCCAGAAGATCTCGGCGTGTTCGAGAATCTTCACTGCCTCGGTCCACGGATATGGCGACGCTCCTGGTGTGCCGAATCGTTCGTCATTTTCGGTTACTGGTGCGAGAGCCACGTCGTGCTCCTTATGTCAATGCGTATCGATGCAGAACAACGCCGCCTTCAAATGGCCGCGTTTCCTTTAATGTCAGCTGGTGTTGATCGAGGAAGAGCGGTGTGCCCGAGCCGACGGTGACGGGATGGATGTACAGGAAGAGCTCGTCCAGCAAGCGTTCTCTGATGAACGATTGCGCCATGCGGGCACCGCCGGACACGAAGATGTTCGATCCCGGTTGCGACTTGAGCGTCGCAATCTCCTCGGCTAGTGAGCTGGCGGCCAGTCGCGAGTTGCTCCAGTCGAGCTGCTGGAGCATTGACGTGAACACCAGCTTATCGATGGCGTTCATGTTCGCCGCGTACTCGCCCACCGCAGTCGGCCAGTATCCGGCCTGCTCTTCGTAGGCTACGCGTCCCAGCACCAGCGTATCCGATTGAATCAGGGTCCCCCCGACGTATCCGAAGACCTCCGACGTCAACGAATCTTTGGCGAAATCCGGTTGGCCACTCTGGCTGGCCATGTAGCCATCGAGTGATAGCTGGAGGCTCAGGAAAACTGATCTCAACGTCAACCCTTCCTATGTCGTCCACTCTGCGGTAAACAATCACCGCGGCTGGCTTCTACCATAGCGTGATGGTCCGATTCGTCGCTTCTCTCATATTGCGGACAGGACAAGTTCGGACCAGACCACCAGATCGATGATGCGGCGGCTTCCGTTCAGGTCACGAAGTTGTCCGGATTCCAGCGGATCGCTTCGGGTGGATCGCAGGGGCTTTGCTACACTCAGGAGAATCATTCCGGCGTCTCTCGATACCGGTGTCTGACCCGCTGAGAGGAGTTTCCAGATCATGGCGTCCATCCATCGTTCGTCCGAAACCGCCAACAGGAACTCACCCACTCCAAAGCGCCCGACACCGCCTGCGCCGCAGAAATCGGTTGGTCAGCCGCTGACTCCGGAACTGCGGGACATGATCGGTGCCCGCGAAACAGCAACCGTGCTCGAAGCCGAACTTGCGGCACGGATTCAGGGCGAAGTCCGCTTCGATCGGGTCAGCCGGATGCTCTATTCCACCGATGCCTCGAACTACCAGATCGAACCGGTTGGCGTCGTGATCCCGAAATCGAACGATGACATCATCGCGGCGATCAGTCTGGCGCGGAGTCATGGTGTGCCGATTTTGCCGCGAGGTGGTGGATCATCGCTGGCCGGGCAGGCGGTAGGCGCTGCGCTGGTGCTGGATACCTCGAAGTACCTGAATCGGGTGATCGACATTCGCCCGGAGCAACAGACGGTCTCGGTTGAGCCTGGGATCAATTTGGATATGCTGAACCGGCAACTGAAGCCACACGGGCTGATGTTCGGACCGGATCCTTCGTCCTCGAACCGGGCGACGATTGGTGGTGTGGTCGCCAACAATTCTGCGGGTGCGCATTCCATCCTCTACGGAATGACAGCCGATCACGTGGTGTCGGTGCGAGCGCAACTGGCCGAAGGCGGCACGGTTGATCTGGCGGGCGGATCGTTCGAGGACATCGAGAAACGTGCCCAGGCCGACGATGCGACGGGACGCTTGCTGACCAGATTACTCGCCTTCCGCACAGAGCGGCAAGACCTGATCGCGCGTGATTTTCCACCGCACTGGCGGCGTGCCACCGGGTATTCCCTGAACGAGTTTCTCAAGGAAGACGGGGCATTCAATCCAGCAAAACTGCTGGCTTCCTCCGAAGGATCTTTGGCGACGCTGCTGAATGTCACGCTGAACGTGGTGCCGATTCCGCAGATGACGGCGTTGGTTCTGCTTCAGTTCGACGATTTGATCGAAGCAATGGAAGCGACAAATGCGATTCTGGAAGTCGATCCTTCCGCGATCGAGCTGATGGATCGGATGCTGATCAGCCTGACCCGGTTGCAACCTGCCTATTCGAAGCAGATCGCGTTCATTCACGGTGATCCTGCCGGGATTCTGGTGACCGAGTTCTATGGCGACTCCGAAGCGGAGCTTCTGTCGAAATGCGAACGATTGAAGGAACACCTGACGCACCGTGGGATTCGGCTGATGGTGGAGCCGCAGGTTGTGCTCGATGCGAAGCAGCAGGCAGATGTCTGGTCGGTTCGCAAGGCCGGGCTCGGTTTGCTGATGAGCGTCAAGGGCGATGCCAAGCCGATCCCGGTGATCGAGGACGTGTCGGTTCCGGTGCAGCATCTGCCGGAGTTCGTTGGTGCGGTCCAGGAGATGATGGCGAAGTACAACACGACGGCCGCCTACTATGCCCACGCTTCGGCAGGATGTCTGCACATCCGGCCACTGATCAGCCTGAAGGACATTGCCGGAATCGAGGCGATGAAGGAACTTGCCCACGCAGCGGCCGAACTGGCGCACCGCTTCGGTGGTGTGATGAGTGGTGAGCACGGCGACGGCTTGCAGCGATCGGAACTGAACGAAGTCATCTTCGGCAAACCGCTCTACGCGGCGATGAAGGAGTTCAAGTCGATTTTCGATCCGGCTGGCCTGATGAATCCGGGCAAGGTTGTCAATGGTCCTCCTATGGACGACAACCTGCGCTTTGGAACGAAGTACAAGCCGTTGCAGATCAAGACGCATCTCGATTTCTCGCAGGAAGGCGGCTTCATGGCAGCCGTCGAAATGTGCAATGGTGCAGCGGTTTGCCGGAAACTGAAGGCAGGGACGATGTGCCCGTCGTTCATGGCGACGAAGGATGAGAACGATTCGACGCGCGGTCGGGCCAATGCGCTTCGCAATGCCCTGGCCGGAAACACGCTGACGCCCAAAGATTTCGCGAACAAGGCGACGTACGACACGCTGGATCTGTGCCTCTCGTGCAAGGCCTGCAAAACGGAGTGCCCTTCCAGCGTCGACATGGCGAAGATCAAGGTCGAGTTTCTGGCACATTACTACGAACGGCATGGCACGCCGTTACGGGCCCGG
>JBBJOX010000049.1:0-13382 GCA_037724245.1 Thermomicrobiales bacterium
GCGATCGTGACGGCGTTGTTCGTGGCATCGCTGTTCTTCCCGACGCGCGTTACGGCGTTTATCGGTATTTTCCAGATGCAGAATCAGCTCGGTCTGATCAACAAGTCGTGGGGGCTGATTTTCCCGTACACGGCGCTGAGTATCGCGATTTCGGTGTTCGTGATGCGCGGTGTGTTTCAGACGGTGCCGAAGGATCTGGTCGATGCCTCGAAGATCGATGGGGCGGGACCGTTGCGGTTGCTGGTCGGGATCATGCTGCCGATCGTGCGCAACGGGATCGTGGTGGTGGTGATTATCAATTTCGTGACGGCCTGGGGTGAGTATCTGCTGGCCAGCCGGTTGATGAACGAGCAGAGTCAGTGGACATTGCCGGTGGTGCTGGCCTCGGCGTCTGGCGGGATGGGTGCGTGGGCGTGGCCGCGGTTGGCGGCGGTCTACATCATGGCGATTCTGCCGGGTCTGATCTTCTTCGCGATCGCGCAGCGGTGGTACATGAAGGGGCTTCAGGAAGGGGCGCTGAAGACGTAAGGGGAATGGGATGGGAACGGAACTACGCCCTGCAGTTTTAAAGTTTCCAATGTTTTTTCGGTTCTTTTTGGCGTGGTTATCGGGTTTAAGAAACTGCACGCTCTCTTTCGGGAGTTTGCAGTTTCTTCGGTTTATTGATTGGAAATGGAGGACGACGTAGCAGGCTCAGTCGAGCCCGTTGATGAAGTAATGGTGGATGGGTTCTGATCTCACCTGAGGGGCGGAACCACCCGCGTTCTGCATCATCGGAGTAATGACGTCGCGGATCCAGGTTTGCAGCGCCTCGTCCAATTCCCAGATTTCGGTGACTTCGAAACCTTCACCCTGCTTGACCGCAATGTGGGCGATGAAACCCTGAGCAGAGAGAAACTGCGGCTCAACCTGCCCGATCATGGTGTCGTAATCTTCCTGCCGCACACCGGTATAGGTTGAATGGACCAAAACTGCCATAGTTGTCTCCTTCAGGTAGCGTTGCGCAAGCAGATCAATATAGTCGTTGGGGAAGCCGGAAATTGTAGCGAAGTGCGGTCGACGTTGAGTTCAGCAGTTACCAGCTCTGCGCCTGCCGTTTGCATCAACGTGTTGGTTCATCCTGGCGGGTGACGACTTTGCCTTCGATGAGGAGGAAGGCGGCGAGGGAGCTGGCGACGGCCATTGCGGCGGCGATGAGCATGACGGTGCGGAATCCGGAAAGGAACGAGGTGTCGATCGCATTCTGGATTTCGAGCTGAGTCGGTTCGTCGATGCCCGATGGTGGCTCGGCCGCAGCGAGATCGCTGGTCTGGACTTCGACGGCGGTCCGGACATCGGGCTCGAGGTCGAGTGAATCGAGGCGATTGGTCAGATCACGATCGAAGAC
Organism: Thermomicrobiales bacterium; assembly: GCA_037724245.1. Taxonomy (GTDB): domain Bacteria; phylum Chloroflexota; class Chloroflexia; order Thermomicrobiales; family UBA6265; genus JBBJOX01. Next base: position 1,388 of record JBBJOX010000049.1, read on the forward strand.
GGAACTGACGACGATGCCGAAGAATGCGATCGCGAGGAGCGAGGCAGTGCGCGAAACGGCGTTGTTGATTCCGGAGGCGATGCCGGATCGTTGCTCATCGACGGCGCTCATCACCGCCGTTGTCAGTGGGGCAACGGTGATCGCCAAACCAAGTCCGAGGACAACGGTGGCCGGAAACCAGGTTGTCCAGTAGGAACCTCCACCGTCAGGCAAGGCGAACAGGGCGAATCCGCCGGCAGCAACGATCGGGCCCAGCACGAGTGGAGCTTTCGCGCCGAAAGTTCCGATCAATCCCCCCGACCAGCGGGAGAGGGCGAAGAGGAGGAGCACCATCGGGAGCAGGGCCGCGCCAGCAGCGGTGGATGAGTATCCCTGCACCTCGATGAGGACGAATGGCACGTAATACAGGGCGCCACCGAGTGCGGCATAGAGCAGGAGAGTCAGCAGATTCGCCCCGCTGAAGGTTCGGGAGCGAAACAGACCCAGCGGCATCATTGGCGCATCGATCCGGGCCTCGACGATGACGAACGCGATCAGGGCGGTGACACCGGTGATTAGCGAGACGAGTACGAGGGTGTCACTCCAGCCTCGCGCCGGTGCCTCGATCAGTCCGAAGACGAGCGCACCAAGTCCGAGGGTCGTCAGCGTGGCACCGATCCAGTCGATGCGTTGGGCGTCGGGATCGCGGCTTTCCGGCATGCGGGTCAGGCTGAGGAAGAGGACGATCGCGGCGAGTGGAACATTGATGAAGAAAATCCAGCGCCAGCTCGCCTGTTCCACCAGCCAGCCGCCGAGGACAGGGCCGAATGCGGCAGTGATTGCTGTGAAGCCGGACCAGCTGCCGATGGCGCGACCGCGTTCGGGGCCCTTGTCGTAGGTTGCGGTGATGATTGCGAGACTGGCAGGGGTGAGGATCGCTCCGGCAATACCCTGTGCGGCGCGGGCGGCGATCAGCATTCCACTGTTGGTCGCCAATCCGCACCAGATCGAGGTAATGGCGAAGAGGGCAGTGCCGACAATGAAGAGTCGGCGGCGTCCGAACTTGTCGCCGAGGGCACCGCCGACAAGCAGAAGTGCGGCGAGGAGCAGGGCATAGGATTCGACGAACCACTGGGTTGATGCAGCATCGGCCGAAAGTTCGCGCTGGATCGTAGGCAACGCGACATTGACGACTGAGCCATCGATGAAGACCATGCTCGAGCCGAGGATGGTCGCGATCAGGACCCAGCGGGCGGAGGAGTCAGTTGGTCCGGATGTCGTGGCCATGGAATGCCTCGGGGGGGGTGCGCCGATGATCGGGTCTTGATGTCAGTTTAGGGGGTCGTGGCTCCCGGACGGCAGAGTTAGTGTTAACGGATGGTGATCGTAATGCGTCGGGAGGTTGGTGGTTCGGAAGACGAATTTGGCGGTACGTTCGGGTTCGCCTGTCTGGTTCTCCCGGGATTGGTGCCGGTGGCTGATCCTTCGTGCCTCAGGATGACCGTGGCGAAGCGTCTGCAGGCAGGAGTTGAGGCGTCCCGTACCTACTTCGTCGGGGGATTCATCGCTGCGCTCGGAATGACGAACGCGGGCGAGGGGATCGCATTCGAGACATGGGGATGATTAAGATGGACGGTCCAGAAGGATGACGTTTTCTTTGTTGGGTCAGACGGTGATCAGATCGGCGAAGGGGCTGGTGGTTTCGATGCGGAGGGCGTGGACGAGGTTGCGGTAGAGGGTATCAGTTTCGAGGAGGGTGGCGTGGGTGCCGCGGGCGCGAATCGATCACGCGGCACGAGGTGCTGGAGTTGATGACGCGTTCGGTGCGGAAGTTGGCGAGTGGATGAGTGCGGTCAAGGTCGACGGTGAGGTGTGGGTAGTGATGGCTTGCCGGAGATGCGAGAGCCCATAAAGGACTCCCATACGGATAAACATACCGTCTTGGCAGTAAGGTTAGCGGCTTGTCCTCGATCAAGACTTGGGTCTACCAATCCGGGCAACCACGAGGGTTGCAATACCGTTGGATGCGATTGGCTACCGGTATCCGGGGTTTGGTTGCGAGGATGCCGAAGCCGATAAACGACTCAGGTGTATTTTGGTGGGAGCGTGAGATTCGAGGTCACCACGAAGGGTTACCGCTACAGATGTGGTCTGAGTGGGTTGCGGGTGGATGCGGGAGCCGATAAACGACTTCCCTACGGATAATCAGGACGTTTGTTGACATTCGAGTCGTGAGGATGGGCCGTGCATTCGACAGACTCGGGCCACCATCCGTTCGCTGCGCTCAGGACAGGCTGCGGGTGACCGCTACGGGGTGGCGGTGAGGGAGCAGATAACCCTCGTCGGTCAGGCGTGGACAGGGGTGCGGGCGCGGTCGGCGGCGGTCGGGACGTTGAGTTCGCTGAGGAGTTGCTTGAGTTCGGTGATTTCAGCATCGGTAACGTTGGCAAGCGGTGAGCGGGCAGGGCCAGCACGGAAGCCGAGAACCTCGACGGCGGCTTTCATCACGGACACTTCGTAGCCGGATTTGCGCTGACGCATACGGTAGATCGGACCGACAACGCGGGAGTGGTACTCGGCCAGTCCCTTGTAGTTGCCGGAACTGGCGAGGTCAAAGAGCTCGACCGAGGCCTCGGGCCAGAAGCATGCCAGTGACGAGGTGAAGCCTTCGGCTCCGGCGGCGAAGTAGGCACCAACGAGGTCGTCGCCGGTGCCAGCGAGCCAGACGAGGCGATCGGCGCCGAGTTTCTCGACGACGTATTCACGAATCTGTTGGAACAGGCGAACATCGCCGCGACCATCCTTGAAGGCAATCACGTTCGGAACGAGGGCGACGAGATCCTCGACCATTTTCGGCGTGAAGAGGGCGGCTTCGCGGGCGTACGGGATGATCGGGAGTGACGTGGCCGCAGAAATGTCGGCGTAGTACTGGAGGAGTGCCGCTGAATCGGGCTTCCCGTAATACGGTGGCACGATCATGACGGCGGCGGCACCGACGGCCTCAGATTCGCGGGCGAGATGAGCCCCGAGCGTTGGGCCGAATCCGGCGGCGGCGATGACCGGTTTGTCGCCAGCGGCCTCGACGGTTGCCTTGACGATGGCGATTGCTTCTTCCGGGGTGAGAGCAAATATCTCACCGGTTCCGCTCGGGGCGACAATCGCGGAGATGCCGCTGGTGGCGAGGAAGGTGGTGTTTTCGCGAACGGCGTCGAGATCGACCGCGCCAACTGCATCGAAGGGAGTTATCGGGAAGGCGAGGGCTCCTCGCAGGGAGGCTTTCAGTTCTTCAGTCGTCCATGTTTTGGCCACGATAGAGCTCCATTTCGATACGATGGGGGCGTCCTGATTGACAGGGTTGCGTTGGCTTCTATAATCACCCGAGTCACCCTGCAAGTCAACTTGCATCATTTGGCGAATGCTGGAACCAGAGTTACGACACGACGTGTCGATCAGGAGGATTCGGTCATGAAGATTCAGGATGTAGTCATTTACCCGATTGCGATCGCCGATGCGCCGTTACGGAACGCGATCGGGATACACGAGCCGTACGTGAACCGGATCATCGTCGAGCTGGTCGGCGAAAACGGATTCAGCGGATTTGGCGAGGCGGCCTATTCGACGCGGACGTATGAAGATCTGCTGAAGATCAGTCCGGAGCTGATCGGGGCCGATTCCTCGAACACGAATGCGATCTACAACATTGTGGCGAAGCATTTCGGAACGCCGGCTGATGAGACGAATCTTGATCCGGTGCTGAAGAACTTCGATCTGACACCACGGCGGACGAACAGTGCACTGCCGCGAACCTTCAGTGCGATCGAGGTTGCGTCGCTCGATCTGACCGGGCAATCGGTTGGTATTTCGGTCGCGGAACTGCTGGGTGGTCGAGTTCGGGAGAGTGCTCCATTCAGTGCCTATCTCTTCTACAAGCATGCCGGCGGCGGCGGCGAAGGGGACGACAAGCGCGAGGACCTCTGGGGCGAGGCGATGACGGCGGACGCAATTGTTGAGCAGGCGAAGACGTTCTTCGCGGAATATGGATTCCGCAGTATCAAGTTCAAGGGTGGGGTGCTTCCACCGGAGGACGAGATCGCGGCGGTGCGGGCTATGGCGGAGCACCTGCCGGCGGGAACGCCGCTGCGGATCGATCCGAATTGCGCCTGGAGTGTCGAAACGTCGATCCACGTCGGAACCGAGCTGGCTGATGTGCTCGAGTACTTCGAGGATCCGACGGGCGAAATTGACGGGATGGCGGCCGTGCGCAAAGGGCTCATGGCCAAGGGCATCACCATGCCAATGGCAACCAATATGTGCGTGACGAGTTTCGACGATGTCGCGGAATCGGTGGCGAAGGATGCGGTGCAGGTGATTCTGGGAGATCACCATTACTGGGGCGGGTTGCGCGCCGTTTCCGAACTCGGTCGCATCTGCACGACGTTCGGCCTCGGTTTGAGCATGCACTCGAATTCGCATCTCGGTGTTTCGCTGATGGCGATGGCGCATCTGGCGGCGGCGACTCCGGGTCTGACCTACGATGCCGATACGCACTATCCGTGGTTGCATGAGGAAGACGACATTCTGGTTGGCGGAAAGCTGAAGTTCGTCAATGGCGGGATTGCCGTTTCGGAGAAACCGGGGCTGGGAATCGAGGTTGACCGCGACAAGCTTGCCAAGGGCAAGGCCCGGTTCGAGAGCATTCCGTACCGCGATCGTGACGATGTGACGTACATGCGCGAGAACTTCGACCCGACCTGGGAGAAGCTGCTGCCACGTTGGTAGGCAAGGACAACGTTTCAGAGCCAATAGCGATGCAGCCAACGGGCATTGGTGAAATCGATCGCGCCTTGGTTGCCAACTACGGACGGCTCTCGGCGGCTCAGCGTTTGACGATCGACGCGCTGCTGGGCGATGCACGATATGGTGCTGTGGTGTCGGCACCGCAACTGGCCGAGGCGGCGGGAGTCAGCGAATCGACGGTGACTCGCGCTGCCCAGGCGCTAGGCTTCGCTGGCTTTCCGGATTTGCAGCGTCATCTACGCGAGCGCTTCGTGGCACCCATCGAAACGCGTCTTTCCGATGTTGGTGAACGGAATGCGACGGCGCGACACCCGGCGGCGGTTTCGATGCTGGACGACGCGTTACGGATTCGCGAGATGGCGGAGGATTTCCCGGTCGAGGCGTTCGATCGGGTGGTTTCGCAGATCGTGGCGGCGAAGCGGGTTCTGGTATTTGGTGAACGCGGATCGCACGGATTGGCGCTGATGCTATCGCTGGGGTTGCGATTGCTGCTGGATGATGTGCGGTTGTTGACGCAGGCAGCTGGTGACGTGCCAGATCAGTTGCTTGGTTTGGGCTCCGGTGATCTGGTAGTGGCAATCAGTTTCCGCCGTGTCGATCGGGTGACGGTGGATGTGCTGAAGCGGGCCCGGCAGCAGGGTGCTGCGACGGTGGCGCTGGCGGATCACCGATCGAGTGCGGCGGCGAGAGCGGCCGATACCAGCCTGATTGTGCGAACGGGGACGTTGCGAGTGATGCCTTCGTTTGCGGCGGGTGCGAGTGTGGTCAATGCCTTGCTGGAGGACGTGGCGTCGCGGCGGCACGATCAGGTGACGGATCGGCTGCAGGAGGCGGAGGAATTGTGGACGCAATTCCGGAGTTATGCCGAGGAATAGGGGTAACCAGATTCTTATGGAGAGATCGTATTCTGGGTCTAGATTCGTTCGACTGAGATGGGAGTAAGCATGGCAGAGAAGCATGTTTTGCGCGGTATGGCGACGGTCAGTTTTTGGGCAGAGGATCTCGTTGCAGCGCGCGACTGGTATGCCGATTTGTTCGGAGTCGAGGCGTATTACCAGATGCCGAACAGTGAGCAACCAGGATATGTCGAGTTCCGGATCGGTGATACCGAAGACGAGTTCGGGATCATCGACCGGAAATACGCACCGAAGGCGATGCAACCGGGTCCGGGTGGCGCGGTTCTGCTGTGGCACGTCGATGACATCGAGGCGACATTCGCGTTGCTGAAATCGAAAGGTGCGACGGAGTATGAGGAGATTACGCCTCGCGGTGACTCCGGCTTCGTCACGGCATCGGTGGTCGATCCGTTTGGGAACGTGCTGGGTATCATGACGAATCCGCATTATCTGGAGATGCTGGAGTCGAGGAAGGGCTAGGTGGGCGGGAGCAGGTAAGCGATGGCGGGGTCCCATGAAGGAATTTCCTACGAGGAGACGGTTGGGACACGGCTTCGCCGGGGAATTCTTCGCTGCGGTTCAGAATGACGGTGAGTAGTTGGAGGAGAGCTGGATATGGGATTGCCTGAGAGTACCCGGGTCGAGCAGGATCAGGCGTGGTTCGAGGTGCGGCGGGTTGATCCGGGGGTATTCATTATTGAAGAGCCGTATCAGGTCGAGCAGGTCAAGTCGTATCTGGTGGTGGGTGCTGACCGGGCCGTCCTGATCGATACCGGCTGTGGTGTCGGAGATTTGAGGAGGCTGGTCGAGGGGCTGACGTCGCTACCGATCACGGTGGTGAACAGCCACGCGCACTGGGATCATATCGGGAACAATTATCAGTTCGAGGAGATCTGGATTCACGAGGCGGAAGCCGATGTGCTGGAACTGGGTGTTCCGAATACGAAGCTGCGGCCGGCGTTTCAGCCGAATCAACTGACGGGTCCGATGCCTGACGGAGTCGATATCGAGACGTTGGCGTTCCCTCCGACGACAGCGACACGGCGACTGGCCGATGGTGATCTGATCGATCTGGGGGGCCGGACCCTGGAGGTGATTCACGGGCCGGGTCATTCCGTGGGCGGGATATCGCTGCTGGATGCCGGGAACCGATTTCTGTTCAGTACCGATGTTGGCTATGCCGGGGCGCTTTATGTGTATCGACCGGGATTGTTGCCGACGTATCAGCGATCGTTGAAGAAGCTGGCCGATCGGGAGCCCGATCTGGTGGCGGTCTTTCCATCGCACAATGCCAGTCCGATCGATCCGGCCCTGCTGCCACTGATGCGCGACGGTGTTTCGGCGATTATTGCCGGCCGCTTGCCTGAAGAGATGGACGACGATCTGGCGATGTACCGCTTCGATGGATTCAGTGTCTACGTCTGGGAGAGTTCCAACTATTAGGGACGAGCCAGCGAGGTAAATGGGCATTCCGTTCGGGTTCGGCAGTGATCCAGAAAAGAAGGTTGCAGAGATCAGGTCTCACACAAGATTTGCCCCTGCGGTTTGACGTCGAAACCGGGTTCCGGTACGATTGATACGTATCACTAATACGTATCAATTCGGTCAGGGATTCGGGTGAGCGGTCGGCGTCGTCGTCCAACCCAGTTCGATGTAGCCACTGCGGCCGGTGTGTCGCAGGCGGTGGTTTCGTACGTCGTCAACAATGTCGAAACCGTGACCCTGCCTGATGAAACGCGGCGACGTGTGCTGCAGGCTGTCGCTGATTTGCGCTATGTGCCGAACACGGCGGCGCGGATGCTCCGATCGCAGCGGACGTTCACAATTGCCGTGATCATTCCCGATATTGCCAATCCGTTCTATCCCGAGTTAGTGCGCGGTGTACAGGATGTGGCGACCGGAAATTCCTACGATGTGCTGGCGGTGAATACGGACGGTTCCGAGATTTTGGAACGGAATGCGCTCGATGCGGCGCGACGAGGTCGGGTCGACGGGGTGATTCTGACTCCGTTCTGGACACGGATCGATGAGCTGGAGTCAATTCTCGGCGACGGTATTCCGATCACGCTGCTGGGTGAGATGAATATCTCAGCGGTCTCGGCTGAGCTTCCGCTCGATAGTTGCAGTATCTCCGGTGAGGACGCAGCGGCGACGGTGGTCGGATACCTGATCGAACGCGGGCACCGCCTGATCGGGATGATTGCCGGTCTCGAATCGACACCACCGCGTGAGGGTCGGATCCGCGGCTATCGGCGCGCCCTGACCGAGCATCATGTGCCACTTGATGAGTTTCTGATCCGAGGTGGTGATTTCACGGAGGCGGGTGGCTTCGAGAGCATGAAGGAGTTACTGGCCCTGAAACCACGTCCGACAGCGGTGTTTGCGGCGAACGATCTGATGGCGCTGGGTGCATTTCTGGCTTGCCGCGAGTTGGGCCTGCGGATTCCGGAGGACGTCGCGATTGCCGGTTTCGATAACATCCCGGCGGCGAGACTCGTCAATCCGGCATTGACGACGATCGACCAGCGCGCGAGTGCGCTCGGGCATCGCGCGGCCAGTTTGCTGATTTCGCGATTGAACGGGGACTATCAGGGTCCGCCGCGATCGGAGTTGCACGATTTCGATCTCATTCCCAGAGAATCGGCATGAACGGTGATTTCCGGTATCTGGCGCGAAGGAGGAAGGTTCGATCAGGTGCATCGGGTCCGATGGGAATCCGCTGAAGGTGATTCCAGATCAATAGCGCGTCCGACATTCAACTTGAAGAAGTCTTCCATGTCTCTCGAATAAATCACAGCCAGTCGTCGATTGGCACTCAAACTGGCTGCCGGTGGCATTGCCGTGACCGGGATCAGTTTCTCGCCAGCGGTTCATGCTGTTGCAGCGCAGGATGCGCCGTCGATCACCTTCTGGCTGGATATCACTGGTGGTTCGGACACGGCGGAGTGCCTGATCGATGGTGTGATCAAGGAATACAACGATCTTGGCGGAATTCAGGTTGAGGTGACGATGCAAGCGAATGGCTGGACGGCGACGCAAACGGCGCTGGCAGGCGGTGCCGGACCGGACATCGTGGTGACACCAGGTCCATCACTGTCGCTGGCACTGGGCAAGGCGGGGCAAGTCCTCGATCTCAGTTCCTACGCAACGACCTATGCCTGGGCCGAGAGTTTCACACCATGGGCGCTCGATCTGGGCAAGGTCGAGGATCAACTGGTTGCGATTCCGAATGAGATCGAAACGCTGGTCCTCTTCTATAACAAGACGCTGTTCGAAGAGAACGGCTGGACGCCACCGACGACGATCGACGAGATGACGGCGCTGGCGCAAACGATCAGCGATGCCGGGATCATGCCGTTCGCTCATTCCAATGCGGAATGGAAAGGCACCAACGAGTGGTTCGTCGGTGAGTTTCTGAATCACGGGGCGGGGCCGGAGAAAGTGTATCAGGCGCTGACGGGGGCGATTCCCTGGACCGATCAGGCGTTTGTCGATGCATTGACGGTGCTCGATACCTACCAGCAGAACGGCTGGTTCATGGGTGGACTGGATCGGTATTACACGACACCTTCGGCCGATGCGACGGCGGCGCTTGCGTACGGCGAAGCGGCGATGAAGATCGAAGGCACGTGGCTGATCAGCGATTCGATGACATTCTTCACGGAATCGGGGATGGAGTGGGAGTGGGTTCCGATGCCATCGTTCGATGGGTCGGAAATCTACGATATCGGGATTGGCTCGACCTACAGCATCAATGCTAATTCGACGCAGGCGGATGCGGCGGCGGAGTTTCTTTCGGCCTACTTCTCAGCTGAACTTCAGGCACAAATGGTGTCTCATTGCGGATCGCCACCGGCGCCGGTCACGATTCCAGCCGACTTGCTGACAGATCTCGATCCACGCCAGGCGCGGAGTATCGAGCGGCTGAATGCGGCCTCGGCGGCAGGTGATTACGGGTACACGACATGGACGTTCTGGCCCCCGGCGACAGAAACGTATCTGATCAATGAGATCGAACGGGTCTGGGCTGGCGAGTTGACGGTGACCGAGTATCTGCAGGGCATTCAGGATTCGTTCGTTGCAGAAACCGCAGCGGGCAATGTTCCACCGATTCCGGCGCGATAGCGAGGCGGGAGCATCGTTTTGACACAGTCAACGACGCTGGTTCGGACCGATATTCACGAGCCACAGCTGCGGTTCTGGCAACGCGTGACGTGGCGGCGCAAGGTTGTGCCGTGGCTTTTCGTGTTGCCAATCCTCCTGATCAATCTGATCGTTGTGCTGGGTCCGGCGATGGCGGCTTTCTACTACTCACTGACCGAGTGGAACGGGATTGGAACGCCGCGATGGATTGGCCTCGACAACTATCGCCGGATGCTGACGGACGATCCGTCGTTCGTGCATGCGTTTCGAAACAATCTGCTCTGGCTGGTTTTTTTCCTGACGATCCCGATGGCGATGGCGCTGATCGCGGCGAGTCTGCTCTCGCCGCTGAAGCGTGGTGGCCTGACCTTCCGGCTCGGGCTGTTCCTGCCATACGTATTGCCGAGTGTCGTGGTCGCGGCGATCTGGCGATCGTTGCTGCATCCGGATCGTGGGATCCCTGGCAAGTTGACGGAGTGGGGAGTGCCTGGTTTCGACCGGGCACTGCTCGGTGATGCGAGTACGGTGCTGCCGACGATCGCATTTGTCGACAACTGGCATTTCTGGGGGTTTCTGATGGTGCTGTTTCTGGCAGCGATGCAGAACATCCCGGCCGATCTTTATGAAGCGGCGCGACTGGATGGGGCGTCGAAGATTCAGGAGTTCCGCGATATCACGATTCCCGGTATTCGACCGACGCTGGTCTTCATGGTGCTGATGACGAGTATCTGGTCGTTCCTGACGTTCGACTACATCTGGGTGCTGACGCAGGGTGGTCCGGCGGGATCGTCCGAAGTCCTCTCGGTGCTTGTGTTCAAGAATGCGTTCATGAATCTGCAGGCGGGGTATGCAAGTGCGATCGGTCTGAGCATGAGTGCGCTGGTCGGTGTTGTGATCGGGATCTTCATCCTGTTGCGCAAACGTGGATGGGAGATTTGATGGGGACGTTACGACGGCCGATGCGTTCGGCGAAGATGCTTCCCAACTATGTGGTGTTGCTGTTACTGACGGTGTTCGCACTCGGTCCTCTGGTGATTCTCGGGTTCAACTCGCTGAAGGGCACGGCCGAGATCGGACGCAATCCGCTCGGATTTCCGAGGACGTTCGTCTGGGACAACTATCCGGAGGCGTGGCGGGTCGGGAACTTCTCGACGACGGTGCAGAACAGCGGGATTCTGGTTCTGGTCACGGTGTCTGGGGTGCTGGTGCTGGGCGGGATGGCTGCCTACAGTCTGGCGAAGCTGAATCTGCCGGGTTCCGGTCCGGTGATGCTCTACCTGCTGATCGGATCGTCATTGCCGATCCAGCTCTTTCTGGTGCCGCTGTTCTTCCTCTGGCAATCATTGGGACTGGTCAACAATCTGTTCGGTCTGGCCTTCATCTATATCGCGATCAATGCGCCGTTGGCGATCTTTCTGCTGCGCTCGTACATGGTGCAGTTGCCGGCGGACTTCGAGGATGCGGCGCGGATCGATGGGGCCAGCGAGTGGAAGATCTTCACACAGATCGTCGTTCCGCTGTCGTGGCCGGGATTTCTGACCGTCGGGTTGGTGGTGTCGCTGGCGGTCTGGAACGAGTTTTTGCTGGCGACGGTGTTTCTGACGAATCAGGAGAACTTCACGGTTGTCACGAGTTACTACAACTTCACGAGTCGGTTCAGTCGCGACTGGGGGCTGACGAGTGCGGCGGCGATGATGATGGTGTTGCCGATCATCGCGATTTTCCTGGTGCTTCAGCGTCGCTTCGTCGAGGGATTGACGCAGGGTGGATTGAAGGGGTAAGGACGTCCCAGGTGCGGCGAAATCTGGTGGAAGCTGGCTTGAGGTCACAGGCGAGCTGTGGCCCTACGGATCGAGACACGGGGAGAGTGGATGTGGCTGAGGTAGTGACGCGGCCGAGTGTCGGGTTCGATGTGACGTCGCGTGCGTTCGAGGAACGGGTCTACGCCGGAGTGCTGGGCAAGATTATCGGAGTGTATCTGGGGCGACCGTTCGAGGGGTGGTCGCATCGGAATATTCTGACGAAGCTGGGCGAAATCGATCACTACGTGCACGAGCAGCTCGGGGCACCACTCGTTGTGACGGATGACGATATCGCGGGGACGTTCAGTTTTCTGCGGGCGCTAGAGGACAATGCGTACGACCCGAACCTGACTCCGGCACAGATCGGCGAAGGCTGGC
>JBBJOX010000050.1:0-455 GCA_037724245.1 Thermomicrobiales bacterium
TTCCACGCATCGAATCCGCCCTCGAGTGAGACAACGTTGGAGTATCCGAGGTCGGCGAGGGACTTCGCAGCCAGTGCCGATCGAGTGCCTCCCGCGCAGTAGACGAGCAACGGCACCGATTTGTCGGAGACTGCCTGCTCGACCCGGAGTTCGAGGTAGCCGCGGGGGATATGGGTCGCATTCGGAATCATGCCGTCGGCAACCTCATCGTCTTCGCGAACGTCGAGGATGGCGGGATTCGAGACATCGATCAGCTTCCGGGCTCCGGTGACGTTGGTTTCGGCGATACCGGCTTTGGTTTGGGAGAGCATGTCGCGAAAGGTTGGCATGGGGGTCGGCTCCGACGTTGGCAGCACCGTGCTCGAATATCTGTTGCCAGTTTACGGGGTGTGTCTATCCCGATGGTTACTTCCAGCTTGCGTCTGGCATCCCTGGGCTCCCGAAAAGCGTAGATC
>JBBJOX010000050.1:465-6751 GCA_037724245.1 Thermomicrobiales bacterium
CGCCTGGCATCCGTGGTGCATCCGAAAAGCGTAGATCAGAGTGAGCCGGTAGCTGGCCACGATGTTCCGCGACTCAACGAAGATCCCTTCAGCATCGGCGGCAACAAACCAGGACGACTCAGCTCACTGCTCATCTCTGAGCCCGCGGAGAGCAATCAGGGCCCGGGAATCCAGGTTTTGAACTGGGCAAGGGCAGCGCGGTTGCCGGTAACACCAAGCTGATTTCCGTTGGCCGGGATCCTGCCACAGATGAAGAGGACGAGCGCCGTATCGTCCGACTGCACTCTCGTGGAAGGGATACCCTCAATATTCTTCGTGACCCACGTTTTCCCGGTCCATGTCACCCAGGTATCGACCAGCGATCCGGTGAAGTGAAAGCTGAGTGGCGCATCCGGCTTGATTTCATTGGCATTGGCCAGCGGGATCATGGTGATTTCGAAGACGTTCGCTGTGGCCTCGATCGTGACACCGCTCAGCCCGGCCGATCCCTGACCCAGTGCGGCGTTCAGATCGTAGAGATGGAGACCCATTTCGCATGTCAGAAAGTTGAGAGCGATTTCACCGGACATCACGATTGGCAGCGAGGGATCGCCGGTTTCCATCGTCAGATGTTCGTTCGTGAACTCGGCGAGTGTGGAGATCAGGGCGTTGCGATTAATGGTCAGGCTTCCAATAATGGCGTCCGGGTCCGATTCGAAGGTCACTGGCTCACCGCTTTTGAACGCGGCAGCGATACCCGGCTGAACGATGATCCGAAGCTGATGATTGAGGCTGGCTGTGGTATTCGCGACATGTGCCGCGAGATGGCGTATATCCCAGCCGTCGTTCGACGTAGGGAGGCTCCATCGAATCGCTTTCAGATCGTGAAGTCGTGAAACAAAGGCGTCAAGATCCCGGCTTATCGATTCCCGCCGTTCGCGTACTGAACTCATCGCTTACTCCTGACCCTCGCGGGTGTACCAAACCATTCACCGTTATGGTGCAAGTCTACTTGCCGTAATCCAGTCCGGTTTCTGCACCTTGCCGACATTGCTATCATTAGTGAAGTGGAACTGCGCCATTGTTCGAGGGCAAGCGTCCACACGTATGGAGATATACACATGTTGTTCGATTCTCTCTTCAATCGCAAACCCGCCGCACTGCCAACTGTCGACGATGCCCTGAAAGGGCGAGATCGTGTTCCATATTCAGTACCGGAAACGCATGAAGTACTCGGAACCCGGATGCACGCACCGTTCCCCGATGGCATTGAGACAGCTGTTGTAGGGCTGGGCTGTTTCTGGGGTGCCGAGCGTCTCTTCTGGGAAGTTCCTGGAGTCTACTCGACAGCGGTCGGATACAGCGGTGGTGTGACACCGAACCCTACCTATGAGGAGGTTTGCTCCGGTCGTACCGGGCACACCGAAGTAGTGCTGGTTGCATTCGATCCTGCCAACGTTTCGTATGCGGACCTGTTAAAGATCTTCTTCGAGGCGCACGACCCGACGCAAGGCATGCGTCAGGGTGGAGATGTTGGGACCCAGTACCGCTCGGCGATCTATGCGACAACCGAGACCCAGCGATCAACTGCAGAGGCGATGGTTGCGAGTTACGGCGAGGCGCTGACGGCGAAGGGCAAGAACCGGATCACGACGGAAGTCGTCGATCTTGGACCGTTCTACTATGCCGAGGATTACCATCAGCAGTATCTGCACAAGGTTCCGAACGGCTACTGCGGTCTCGCCGGAACCGGCGTCAGCTGCGCAGTGCCGTACGCAACCTTGCAGGAGCAGTCGATTCTGGCGCCGGTCAGCGGTGCCGATCACGAGTCAGCGGTCGCTGATGTCGGGCTGCGACCACTCCCGTCTTCCGAGGCCGAGTGGAAGAAAATTCTGGGCAAGGATCAATACCGCGTGCTTAGGGAATCCGGCACCGAGCGTCCATTCACCGGTGAATACAACGCAGTCTGGGACGATGGATTGTATCGCTGCGGCGCCTGTGGCAATCCACTCTTCGAGAGTGCAGAGAAGTTCGATCACGGCTGTGGCTGGCCGAGTTTCAGCAATGCATTGCCGGGTGCGACCGAGGATATCAGCGACAGATCACATGGTATGGTGCGGACCGAAGTTCAATGCGCACGGTGCCATTCGCACCTGGGTCACGTCTTTCCAGACGGACCGCAGGACGCCGGTGGCAATCGTTACTGCATGAACAGTTTGTCACTGGCTTTCGAAGAGCAGTAATTCCCGACGAAACAATCGGCGGAACCGTCCTTGCGTACACAACGCTGGACGGTTCTTTCGTGCCCCGATGGGCAATTCCGGAGAAATACAATGGCCAAGTTTGGTGTTTTTGTGCCGCAGGGATGGCGGATGGATTTGACGGCGATTGCCGATCCGGTTCAGCAGTTCGAAGCAATGACCAATGTGGCCAAGGCAGCTGATCAGGGACCCTGGGACTCGATCTGGGTTTACGATCATTTCCACACGGTGCCGGAACCAACGTTGAACTCGGTCTTCGAATCGTGGACGATCAGCGCTACGTTGTCGCGCGATACCGAGCGGGTCCATATTGGCCAGATGGTCAACTGCAACGGGTATCGCAATCCATCGCTCTTCGCGAAGATCGCCTCGACGGTCGATGTCGCCAGTCATGGCCGGTTGTATGCCGGTTTCGGCGCTGGTTGGTACGAGCATGAGTGGCGTGCCTATGGCTACGGATTTCCGGAAACGCCCGATCGGATGAAGGCGTTCCGCGAGGGTGTCCAGATCATTCACAAGATGTGGACCGAGGATTATCCAACGTTCGAGGGCAAGTACTACTCGATCGATGGTCCGATCAATGAACCGAAGAGTGCCGTGCCGGGCCAGAAGATTCCGCTGTGGATCGGCGGGGGTGGCGAAAAAGTCACGCTGAAACTGGTGGCGCAATACGGCGACGCCTGCAATGTCGGTGGTGGAGATGCAAAGGTTGCTGGCGAGAAGCTGGCAATTCTCCGGAACCATACCGAAACTGTGGGCCGTAACTACGACGACATCGTGAAGTCGACATCGTTTGCGGTGTATCCGATAGCCAATGGCGCGGATCCTGAAAAGGCGTCGGCGTCGGTTCGGGCTTCGTATGGAGACTGGTCGTTCGAACAGTTTAAGAAAATTGCGTCTGTGATGACAGTCGATCAGATTGTGGAACAGGTTCAGGCGAATCTGGATGTTGGGATCGACTACGGCATTTTCTACGTGCCAGGATTGGCCTACGATCTTGATCCGATGCATCGGCTCGAGGAAGAGGTTGTCGCCAAACTGTCATAATGCTTTCATATCAAACGCGAAACGGGAGGGTGGCACACTTGCCACCCTCCCGTTTTTGTGTTCTGAGTCGGCTGCGGGCCGGAGCATATGCGATGCAGCGGCGTTGGATCAGGAATCGCCGGCGGCGGGGGAGGTGGCGAATGGCCTCGAGAGTACCGGGCTCGATCCGAAGGCGTGGGCAAATGGTGGTGAGGATTCGGACGAGAGGGTGCTGAAGGTTTCGCCGGAGGCAATGACGGTGCGGTTGCGGCCGGATGTCTTGGCCTGAAGCAACGCCTTATCGGCCCGATTGATCAATTGATCGAGCGATTCGATTGGCAGCGACTCGGCGACACCGACGCTGACCGTGACGTCCTGCGGCAGCATATCGACCGTGCGCATGCTCTGGTGCAGGCGTTGGGCACAGGCAATCGCGCCGGGCAAATCGATATCCGGTAGCAGGACGACGAATTCCTCACCACCGAATCGGGCCAGTACATCGGTATCCCGCGTATCCGTGACGAGGACCTTGGTCACCGCCTGAAGGATCTGGTCGCCGACATCGTGACCGTAGCGATCGTTGATGCTCTTGAAGCGATCGATATCCACATAGAGCAAGCTACACGGGCGTACCGAGCGCGTCATCAGCTGGTGCGCTGAATGGGCACGTTCGTACCAGCGGGAGCGGTTATTGAGACCGGTCAGGGCATCGTGGTAGGCGCGGTATTCGATCTCCTGGGCGAGATGGAACATGCGCTCGTTGGCTTTCCAGATCATGTGATACAGGGTGAAGGCCACGCCAAAGCAAATGATCGCCAGTTGTCCGTAGAAATAGGCGTTGCCATCGACACCGCTGCGAGAGAGCCCGATCGAGGCAGGGATCGCGATGCCGATCGCGCCGACCACCATGTGCCAGTGCTTTGGCCAGAAGGCAACGGAACCGACGCCAACAAGGATGCAATACGGGATCGCGAAGCTTGGTTCGAGTCCGATCAGATCGGTGACGATGATCAGATGACTCGAGAGCCCGGTTACGAACACGACTCCGAGAATGCCGGTGATATCGCCCCAGCCGCGAGATGCGGTTTTCCCGACCGTCCAGCCAATAATGCTGAAGGCAACCGCGGTGATAGCACTGAGTTGCGCCAGTTCGGGGAGATTGTCGGATCCCCTGATCCATTGAATGAACCAGATGACAACAACGACACCGCCGAGGGCGGTCATCATTTGAGGAACCGCCGGAGCGATGTACGTTTTCAATCGTATTGAAATGTATTCAGATTCGAGTTGATTCACATCAACGGTCCGACGCCGTTTTCGGCGATCTGTAGTTGAATCGTCGACGCCTCTGCAGAGTCACAACGCGGTGACGCGCGAAACGAGCTTCCCGATTGACATTGCGTATATCAAATGGAATGTCGACTGAAAAGGTCCACGTTTATCCAGAGTACACCGTGGAGGGAGGAAACGCACCACATCGGTCTTATTGAAGAGCCGATGTGTGAGCAGTGCACAAACCAGTACGGTGGCGATTTTTCGGCATGTGGTTGGCGGGACCCGGACCTGAGAGAAGCGTTTTTATAGAAGAAGCAGGACTGGATCTGATGACCGTGTCCAACAGTAATTGCAGTTGCTGGAGGGGAATCAGTGATCAGGTCGATTGTCGATGATATTGGCCCTGACCAATGTACGCAATTCTGATCGTTCTGGTTTGCCGAAGCGGGCAGCCAATCGAGGTATTCCGGACGGTTCATTCTCCTGCGATCAGCCTGTTTTGGCTATGGGTAACGTGAAGCGAAATGTCGTTCCCTGGCCGATGATGCTTTCTACCGATATCGAACCGCCGTGCGCCTCGACGAGTTGCCTCACGATGTTGAGGCCGAGTCCACTGCCTTCGCTGCTGCGCTGATTGCGCTCGGATTGGTAAAAGCGTTCGAAGACGTTAGCCAGTTCCTTCACCGAGATACCCATGCCGGTGTCGCTGATCGAGAGTTCGACGAAGGCGGGTATCTGCCGGCCCTGAACCACGATCAGGCCGCCCTCCGGTGTGTGGCGAAGTGCGTTGTAGAGCAGGTTGTTGATGATCTGGAGAACCCGGGTTCGATCGATTCTGACGATCGCGAGGTCGGGTGATACCAGCGATTCGACCCGAACCTTGCGCTGGCTCCAGGCGAGGTCGCTCATGCTGTGCACGGCTTCGAGAGTCACCGCGGCGACGTTGAGATTCACGCGCTCGAGCCGAAGGTTGTGCTCCTCGATCCGGGTCAACGTAAACAGATCGTCGATCAACCGGATCAGCATCTCGGTTTCACGGTGAACAACTTCCAGGGCGTTCGCATCGATCGGAAGGTCTTTGCGTTGCTGGTCGATCATGCGCTCGGTGGCACCCTGGATAATCGCGACCGGAGTTCGCAGTTCGTGCGAAACGTTGGAGACGAAGGCGCGGCGTTCGCGGTCGGTCGTTTCGATCTGTTCGCCCATTTCATTGAAACGCGTCGCCAGTTTGCCGATCTCATCGTGGCGTGTGACGCGGACTCGCGTCTTGAGATTACCGGACGCCATCGCACCTGCGGCACCCTCGAGTCGGCGGAGGCGCCGCGAGAGTGTCCGTGAGCGCCAGACGCCGATCGGAATCGCGACGAGCAGGGCGGGAACGGCGAATATCCAAAGCTGACGGAGATATTCGGCGGCGAGGTCGCGCACGATACTGCGTCGATTCGAACCGAGAATGGCGGCGATGTCATTTCCCTCGACGATCAGGGCACCGAGGAATGTTCCATCTGCGGTGATGAGCGGGTAGGCAGCGGATGTGCGTTGCTCGGAGAGTCCGAGTGCGTAGAGCATGCCGGTGTCCTGCTTGCTCTCTCCCTGGGATTGCAGAATCTGATCGGTCACGTTCCTGGTCGCGCCCCTGGGGAAAATGTCGGAGGTGACACCGACATCGGCCCAGGCCGGATCGGAGGTGGCGATGACGAAGCCATCGGGATCGACAAGGGCGGCGTATTGAATCCGGCCGTTTT
>JBBJOX010000050.1:6761-13344 GCA_037724245.1 Thermomicrobiales bacterium
GTTTTCACCGCCGTTGGAATCGAAACCAGGAATATCGCCGGAAATGATCGTGATCAGTAACTGATCGAGCGCAGCTGATTCATCGGCATCGACACCGGATTCGAAGAGCTGCTCGAGGCGATCGGGTTGCATCCATTGGGCATAGGCGCGGGTTTGTTCACCGAGGAACGGATCGATCGAAAGCTGGGTGATGCCGGGAATCCGGGCAAAGGGAACCGGACCGACGATGGAGGCGATGATCGCCGCATAGAAAAGCAGAAGCGTCAGCAGGACGACAGCCACGTGCGACACGATGAGCTGAACGCTGGTTCGCTCGTTATAGAGGCGGATGGGAAGCGTTGGCAGCACCAACAGACGCTTAAGCCAGCCAGTCCGTTTCGTTGGCGGGTTCATGCGTTCTCAGGCTGAACGGCTGGTTGCGCATTCCGATCATATTTGTAGCCGACACCCCAGAGGGTCACGATGCGGGCAGCGACCGAGTCGGATCCGCCGAGTTTGCGACGAAGACGCTGGATGTGGGTATCGACAGTTCGTTCGAAGCCTCCGTAGTTGTCGCCCCACAGCCGGTCGAGAAGGTAGTCGCGGCTGAAGACGCGTCCTGGATGCGAGGCGAGGAGATAGAGCAGATCGAATTCCTTGGCGGTCAGCATCACGTCGATGTCGTCGATCAGGACAGCCCGTCCGATCGGATCGATGCTGAGATTCTCATGGGTAATCGGTTTATCGGTTTCGTCGTTGGTACGGGATTGCTGGCGCATCATTTCGGCGCGGCGGAGGATGGCAGAGACGCGGGCCTGGAGTTCGCGCAACGAGACTGGCTTGGTGACATAATCATCGGCGCCGAGTTCGAGGCCGAGAACCTTGTCGAGTTCTGTCGATTTGGCTGTCAGCATGACGATTGGGATGAAACGTTCCTGGCGGATGCGGCGGCAGAGGGTAAGGCCATCGACGTGGGGTAGCATGAGATCGAGGATCACGAGGTCGGGATCGGCCTGATGACCGGATGTCAATCGATCGAGCGCAACCTGACCATCCAGGATGACTTCGGTTGTGTGGCCATCGTCGCGCAGTGTTTGGGCGATCAAGTGCGCAAGATCGCGTTCATCCTCGACGATGACGATGTGAGACATGGTTCTCCCGTTCAGGTCAGTGAAATGGGTTCGCATCCGTTGGGTCTGGAAACCGGATGGCGAACCTGCTGTCCGGTAGTCTACCGACTTTTGGAGTAATCCACGGGGGGAAGCGGGGTCACCGGCTGGTTGGCTATGTGCCGGTGGCCCGCTTTCAAAGAGGGAGGGGAGTGGGATGTAGTTGTCACCGGGCGACTGGTCGGCAGGCTGTTTCCGATTGGTCCAGCACGTCTCTCGTGTGACTGTTTCCAACTTTAGGGGGCAACTGGTGAGGAAGTGCGACAGTTGTTTCACGAAACTGTTGCTGTTTACTAAGAATCCGCGCTGGCTCATGCGGAGGCTTTGAACCCATTTGCCGCTGCTAGGCGTTTATTAAAACGTGTGATGTACAGAAACTGCCGACAATGGCGGTTTCCTGTATAGTTGTTGGGAAGTTTGAGTGTCTCTGGCAGTTCCAGCCGACGCTGCTCCTGGGGAGGGGTGACCATTGATTTCGGTGCGCCTACTCCCGGAGTTTGCTGACCAGCATTCCGATTCAGACAAACACGGATAGGCAATCGATGGTTCAATCTCTCTCCCCGGATTTCCGGGATACGTCTTCCCAGACTGGCGAATCCGGCGGTGCCACGTTGCTCGATCGGGCACGCCGGCTCGTGCTGCCTGATCACGGTGACCGCCCAGTCTCTGAGCGAACCGTCAAAAACGCACGATCGAAGGGAGCGGCGTCTTTTCGTTCGTCGGCGCTGACGCGTCGAATGGCGATCGTGTTGCCACGTGTGCTCTTTGGTGTCTGCGCGGTCCTGTTTGCAATGGCGTTGGGCCTCTTCGCATTCCGAGCGCTGTATTCCGACAAGATTTATCCGGCTGTTGTTGTGGGCGATGTTCAGGTAGGTGGCTTGACCGAGGCCGATGCCCGGGACAAGCTATCGACGCGAGCCGGAGTTCTGGAAACCGACGGGTTGACCTTCAGTTATGGTGGCCACACCTGGACGCCGACACTCGAGGAACTCGGTGGCGATATTCAGGTCGAAGAGGCTCTTTCCGAAGCACAGCAGTTCGGCCGAACCGGTGATGCGATGGATCGACTGTCCTTTACTGGCGACATTCTGCAGCAGGACCAGAGTATTCCCCTCCGTTCGACACTCGATCCTTCGGTGCTGAACCGCTGGTTCGATCAGGTCGATCAGGACATCAACCAGTTTGCAGTGGATGCCGTACTGATCGTGTCGGGGACCGATGTCTCGATTACTCCGGATGCGACCGGCACCGTGGTTGACCGGGCGGCGATGACGTCGATGATTCTGCAGACGCTGGAAGATTTGCAGCCACTGAACAGTGAGCTACCAACCTCGGTCGATCAGCCGAATGTGGTGGTAGCCGATCTGGAATCGCCACGAGATCGCCTGGCGGGCAGTTTGGGCGAGCACATTCGCGTCGACTTCGAAGGCACATCGTGGCGTATCGAGCCGGATGTGATGAGCCAGTATCTGATTGTGTCGCAGTCGTACGTCAACGGCGAGTCGACAGTTGATATAGCGGTCGATCAGGAAGCACTCTCGGATTACCTGCGGGAAACATTCGCCGCGGAGGTTAACCGGACGCCAGTCAATGCGACGGTCGGTTGGCAATCGGGCAGTGGATTGTTCGCGAAAACACCGAGCACCGAAGGCGCGACGATGAAGCCGGGCGAGTTTGCCACGATGGTCTCCGACAGCTTCCTCGGTGATCACGAGCGGGTTTCGGTTCCGGTGGTGGTGACGAAACCACGGATCGATCAAAATAATCTGGCGGCGTTGAAGATCGATAGTCTGATTGGTCGGGGTGATTCGAACTTCGACGGCAGCACCGATTCACGAGCGGTGAATATCAGCGTGGGTGTCGATTTGCTGAATGGTGAATTGGTCGGACCTGGCGAATTGTTCTCGTTCAACGGGGCAATCGGCGAGATTACGGCCGACAAGGGCTATGTCGAATCATCAGTCGTTGTCGCTGAGCGCGTCGGCAAGGACGTAGGCGGAGGAATCTGCCAGGTGTCGACAACGGTGTTCCGGGCAGCGCTCGATGCGGGGATGACGCTGGAACAGTGGAATCCGCACACGTATCGCATTCAGGGCTACGAATACGATGAATGGAACCCTGGTTTCGATGCCTCGATTCTGCAGCTCGGTACCGATCCGACGATGTGGGGCGATCTGACATTCACCAACAATACCGACGGGTACATTCTGGTGCAGTCGTGGACGGACTATCCACATGTGGTCGTGGAGATCTACGGATTCGACGATGGTCGAACCGTCGACATTTACGACCAGTACGTCAGCGATCCGATCCCGGCACCGGAAACAGCTGGTGAGTACGTCGACAACCTGATGGCCCCGGGCACCTGGGATATTGCCGAGTATCCGCTGAACGGTCTCGAAGCCTCATTCATGTACACCGTCACCGCCGCGGATGGTTCGCTGATTACCGAGCGGTACTTCGGAACCTACTTCAAGGAACGCGGTTTGATGTACAAGGTGGCTCCCGGTATGGAAGGTCAGTCGCCGGCTGGATGACGTATCCGTACCTCAGCATGTTTGGACTACAGGGTTGCTCTTTGGGCAACCCTGTGTACGTATACACCGTACGAACTAACGTGTATCATTTGTGTCAAATGCGGAGTGTGTCGCGAGCAATGTGGGCGCGGCGTGCGGGTGGCAGCACCATCGCATCAAGGTCGTCAACGGAACGTGTTTGATTACTGACGTTGTCGGGCGTTGGGGTTGGCTATCTGACGTTCTCCTGTGCAGGAGAGTCAAAAGCGTCGTACAGGCATCGTGCGGATCGCGAATGGCGGGGTGTGGCCGCCATTCAACCGGAAGTTTTCGGTGGATCCGGGCAATTGGGGGGCATCATGTCAACTGAAGAGAACAACATGGGTGGGCGTGGGTACAGTGCACTCTCCAGGCGATATGTGGATCGCCGGATTGTCCTGAAGGCTGCGGCTGGTCTCAGTGCCATCGCGGCGGCTGGTGGATTCACGGCAGCTTTGTCCGGCAGCGCAGTAGCGCAGGAAGCCGCGACAACGCGCGCGACCAGATTCATTCCTGCCGAGGCTGGGGGAGATTTTGCGGCTGCGGCAACGACTGACTGGCTGACGTTCACCGCTGATTACACCTTCACCGCACTTGGTGCAAGCTGGAGCAGTGTGAACGGAGAATCGCCGGAGATCGATCTTCAGCTGAGCACTGGCGATGGTGTCTGGAGCGATTCCTATCGCCTGACCGCCCAGGTCGAAGATGGCGGTCGCGAGAACCGGGACGATCGTATTTTCACCTGGTTGCTGTTCACGACCGGTGCCATCGATGTCCGTTACCGGACGCAGAATTCCAGTGGCACCGCGATGACGATCGAGGATCTGTCGATCGTCTATCTCGATTCCGATGGAGGAGCAGCCGAGGAAGAACTCGATGGGTTCACAACGGCAGCCGAGGGCACGACCGTCAGCCCGCGTATCGTCAACCGTACGCAGTGGGGAGCCAACGAGAGCTATCTCAACTGGGATCCGGAGTACGAGACCGTCAGTCACATCATCATTCACCACACAGCGACATCGAACAATGTGTCCGATTGGGCTCAGGCTGTTCGCAACATTTACTACTACCACGCAGTGGAGCAGGGCTGGGGCGATATTGGCTACAACTATCTGGTTTCGCCAACCGGAACCATTTATGAGGGCAGATTCGGCGGTCAGAATGTGATCGGCGGCCACGCCTATCAGTATGCCGTCGGCAGTTCCGGGATCAGCCTGCTCGGCGACTACACGTCGCGGACAGTTCCGCAGGCAGGACTCTCTGCCCTGGCGACGATTACGGCGTTCGTTGCACGCGATCTCGATCCGCTCGGCACTGCCGATTTCCTCGAAGCGCCCGATCTTCCGATCATCAGCTCGCATCGTGATGTCAGTTCGACATCGTGCCCGGGTGATCGGCTCTGGACATCGTTGCCCAACCTGCGAACGCTGGTGGCGGAAACGCTGGCCGATGGCGACCTCGAAACCGACAATCCCGGCGGCGTGGTGATTGGCGACCGCGTGACAGTGACGACCGATGATGACGGACCGCTGAATGTCCGCTCGACGGCCAACGGAACCGTATCCGGTAACGTTGTCAATGCAACGATGGGCTGGGTGATTGAAGGTCCGACGGTTCTCCCCGATGCCAACTGGTATCGGGTTGAATTTCCAACGATTACCGGCTGGGTTTCGGCGACGTTCCTGACCGTGACTCCTCCTCCACCGCCAGCATCTGATGAGACGTTCTTCTTCGGGGTCAACATCACGATCAACGCGCAGACGAATGTGCGAAGCGCGGCCTCAACGAGTAGTGGCAATGTGGGCAGTGCACCGGCCGGAACCAGCGGATTCGTTCTGGCCGGACCTACTACCGCCAACGGTTTCGAGTGGTATCAGATCGCTTTCCCGAACAACGTCGTCGACGATGGCTGGGTGACCAAGCAAGTGCTGACGGTGTCAGCAGTCGATGAAGATCCGGATGCGAAGTTCACGGTCCCGAGCAACGCGGTTGTCACCGAGCGCGTCAATGTCCGGGTTCGCCCGGGTATTGCACAGACGATTCAGGGTACGGCTGCCGCCGGAACGAAAATCAAGCTGACCGTTGGTCCGCTCGGTATCGATGGGTTCATCTTCTATGGTGCCTACGGTCCGTTCGGTGGTGGATGGGTCGTCGAGGATTTCATTCGCGCCGATACGACAACTCCGGTAACGGGCAAGTTTGTTCTGGGAGACACGATTCTTTCCAATTCGAGTGTCAACCTGCGATCGTCGGCATCGACATCCGGCTCGATCATTCGGACGCTGACAGCCGGTGTCAATGCAACGGTGACAGGTGGCCCATCAAATGCGAACGGGTACAACTGGTACCTGATTCGACTCTCGACCGGCGAAACCGGTTGGGCCGCTCAGGATTTTTGGGACAAGACCACAGCGCCAACCGATCCACCGCCAACCACCGGCAAGTTTGCTATTGGCGACACGGTTCGCGTAACCGAATCCCTGCGACTGCGCAGCAGTGCCGGAACATCGGGTGGAATCATCACCTCGCTGTCGCCGGGAACGACCGGCACGGTGCTGGCTGGTCCAACATCTGCCAATGGCTACACCTGGTGGCGCCTTCAGACGTCAGCCGGCGCTGGCTGGGCAGCGGATGAGTGGTTGGTCAAAACAACAGCGCCAACCGATCCGCCACCACCGACCACGGGCAAGTTCGAGATCGGCGACACAGTTCAGGTCACTGAATCCTTGCGCTTGCGCACCAGTGCCAGTACGTCGGGTGGGATCATCACCTCGCTGTCGCCGGGTACCACTGGCACCGTTCTGGCAGGTCCAACGACAGCCAACGGCTACACCTGGTGGCGCCTTCAGACGTCAGCCGGCGCTGGCTGGGCAGCGGATG
>JBBJOX010000051.1:0-6204 GCA_037724245.1 Thermomicrobiales bacterium
TCTCCCCACAGTCCTATTCTATGCTACCCGTGCCCCAGCGTCGTGAAAATAATCGACCGGGCTGGATTCTGCATCCCGCCCGGTCGCGTGAGTTGCGAACGTTATTCAGGTCGGTCGAACCGAGGCCGGAACCGGATCGTGCGTGCCCGGCGCGTCGATCGGCTCACGACGTCGCCCCGCTGGCTTCCGTCCAGTTGATTTGCCAGTGTCCTTGGCACCGCCAGCCGGAGTTGCATCCGGCTGGCCCACTGGCGATGCCGGCGCCAGGGCGATTTCCAGCACCTGATCGATATCGCTGACCTCGATCAGTTCGAGTTCCTGCTTCACGATTTCGGGAAGCTCCGACAGATCCTTCGCGTTGCGCTTCGGCAACAGGAAGGTCTTGATCCCGCCTCGGTGCGCCGCCAGCGTCTTCTCGCGAAGACCGCCAATCGGCAGCACCTTGCCGCGCAACGTGATCTCGCCCGTCATCGCGACATCCTTGCGCACCTTGACGCCTGTCAACGCCGAAACCAGTGCGGTCGCCATGGTAATTCCAGCGGATGGTCCGTCCTTCGGTGTGGCGCCGGCCGGTACGTGAACATGAATATTGCGCTTGTCGAAATACCCGGCCTCAAGACCGAATTTCACCGCGCGCGACCGTGCATACGACAGCGCCGCCCGCGCCGATTCCTGCATCACATCGCCAAGCTGACCTGTCAGGATCAGATCGCCCTTGCCTTCCATGATCGTCACTTCGATCGAAAGCAAATCGCCACCGACACTCGTCACCGCGGCACCGGTAGCCACGCCAACTTCGTCGTACTCCTCGGCCAGGCCAAACTCGTAGCGAGGAATGCCGAGATGACGCTCGACGTCGGCCGGATCAATCGTCAGCTGCGTCGGAGGATTGTCCCCGGCGAACGCCCGCGCCACCTTGCGGCACAAGGAGCCAATCTCCCGTTCCAGATTACGAACCCCGGATTCGCTGGTGTATTCACGAATCACCTGCCGCAGCGCATCGTCCGTGATCGTCAGCTGACCGGAATCGAGACCGTGGGATTCGAGCGACTTCGGCACCAGGAAGTTCCGGGCAATTGCCAGCTTCTCGATTTCCGTGTACCCGGAGACCTCGATGATCTCCATTCTGTCCCGTAGCGCCGGCGGAATTGGCTCAAGCATGTTCGCCGTCGTCACGAAAATGACCTTGCTCAGATCGAATGGCACTTCGAGATAGTGATCCGAGAAGGTTCCGTTTTGCTCCGGATCGAGCACTTCCAGCAGCGCCGATGAAGGATCTCCACGGAAGGCAT
Organism: Thermomicrobiales bacterium; assembly: GCA_037724245.1. Classification (GTDB taxonomy): domain Bacteria; phylum Chloroflexota; class Chloroflexia; order Thermomicrobiales; family UBA6265; genus JBBJOX01. The sequence goes on from JBBJOX010000051.1 coordinate 1,293, forward strand.
CGGAACCAACCTTGTCGATTTCATCCAGCACCAGCACCGGATTCCGACTCTTCGCATCACGCAGCGCCTTGATCACGCGACCCGGCATCGCCCCGACGTACGTGCGGCGATGACCGCGAATCTCCGCCTCATCGCGAACGCCGCCCAGCGACATCCGTACATAGTTCCGGCCGATCGCCCGCGCGATCGATTTGCCAAGACTTGTTTTACCGACACCCGGAGGGCCAACGAAACAGAGAATCGGTGCCCGCAACTTGTCGCCAGCCAGCTTGCGCACTGCTATGAACTCAATGATCCGTTCCTTGACCTTGTCGAGTCCGTAGTGATCCTCATCCAGAATCCTCGCCGCTTCCGCCAGATCGAGACTATCCTCCGTCTCCTCCGACCACGGCAGCTCGGTCAGCCATTCCAGATACGTCCGGATCACCCCGATCTCCGGAGAGAACGGATGCTGTTGCTCGAGACGCTCGACCTGAACCAGCGCCTTGGCCTTAATTTCATCCGGCATCCCGACCGCTTCGATCTTCTCGCGAATCTCGTTGGCCAGTGCTTCTTCCGCCGATCCCTCGCCGAGTTCCTTCTGGATCGCCCGCAGCTGTTCCCGCAGGAAATACTCGCGCTGCTGCCGATCCATCCCGGCCTGTGCCTCGGACTGAATCTGATGTCGCAGATTCAATACATTGAGACGCTTCTGGATGATCACACTGAGTCGACGCAATCGAGCCACCGGCTCCGTCAACTCCAGCAGTTCCTGACGCTGCGCCGAGGTGAACTCCGGCGAGAACGAGATCATGTCGGCCAGCCAACCCGGCTCGTCGACACTGCGCACCATCGTCAGCACTTCTTCCGGCACGTTTGGCAGCATCGCGATATAGCTCTCGATTTGCTCGAGAACGGCTGCCATTGCGGCTTCGGTTTCGGCCGGATCGCCAACCACATCGTCGACGCGTTTCACTCGCGCCGCCACGTACGGCTGATCCTGAATGATGTCCTCGACTACACCGCGGGCAATACCCTGCAGAATGATGTGATCCTGGCCACCCGGTCGCGAGATGTACTGCCCGATTTCGGCAATTACCCCAACTGTGCAGAGCTCGTAGCGGACATCCGGATCAACGTTGGCCGGTTCCCATTCCTTGGGACCATCACCCTCGACAACTTCGACCAGCTCGGCCAGGTCTTCGTCCGAATCGCACTGAACCTGCTGCGCGATCAGATCCGTCACCATGTCGATAAGATCACGATCCGGCAGATTGTCGGCGTTCTCTGCAACAACTTCACCATCGCCCGTTGCAATCTTGCGCTCCGTCAGCACCAGAATGTGCCGCGGATTCATCCGCATCGCGCGATCGACCGCCAGCGCCGTTTCCTCATCTTCAATAGGATAGGGAATCGACATGTGAGGCAGCAGCACCGTTTCATCGGTGATCAGTACCGGCAGCGCCAGCAGCTTCGGCTTGCGCGAACCTCGAGGTTGCTTCGCTGTATCGGCAGCTGCTGTTTCGACAGTCTTGCGTTTCGGTGAGCGGCGCTTTGGTTTTGCAACCGGTTCCTGTTCCTGTTCTTCAGATGCGAGGACATCCTCGTCCTGAAGGGTTGTCTCGTCATTGCGAGAACTCATACTGGCTGGCTTTCTTTGAGCATCGAATCTGGAAACACCCGGATTGGTTCTTCCATACAATGCTGACGATGCATCCAAACGGCGATGCAGATGAAGAGAAGAGAAGAGAGCAGTCTGGCAAAGTGCCGGTTACGTGTCCAACTACTCGTTCTTCCGGAACGTGTGCAACGCACACAGCGTTGCCTGAAGCGGGACCACCTGTTGGTAACCATGTTGTGGAAATCGGGCGGGCCGCCGCTTCCAAAAGTATACCGTCCCCGACAACCTAACCTCATCACCACACCACACGGATCGCGCTGGCTCCAGCCCGGCGCCTTACATCAGGATCGAGGAATCGCAAATCCGCGTCCTTTGCTACACTCCAGTGAAAGGCCAGCAATGATGGGCGTTCGGCAGCACCGGGCGGCTCTACCAAGGACAAGGGAACAGACATGACCGAGGCTGAGCGTCAGGCAATCGAACCGGAAACCATTCCCCAGCCTGACATCGGGGCCGGATCGGCCGATCTCGTCACCGAATCGCACGATACCGCCGAGCTTCGCGATCTACTCGCCCGCGCCCGGGAACGCCTGACCTTCTATGAATCGTTCGATCGCATCATCGGTGAGAACGTCAAACGTTCCGGCGAACTGATGCTCGAAACGATCCAGTATCGCGAACAGGCCGATGCCAGCATCCGCGAATCGAACAAGGTCAAGGCCGAGTTCGCCGAACGCCTGACCGCCGAACGCACGCACCATCGACAGCTACTGGCCGGACTCGCCCTGGAACTCGACGATCTGCAATCACGACTGAACTCATTTCGCGGAACCCTTCAATCGACGATGTCTGCCTTCGACCTGTCGGCCAGTGAAGCGCCAACCGGGTCTTCCGGAACAGAATCGCCACCGTCCCCGGCGATCAGGGCATCACAGCCGGTTGATCCAACCGTGCCTACCGCAGCACCAGCCAGATCGATCGATCTGACCAAGACCATCGACGTCCTGTTTCACGGCATCCCCGATCCTGGTGTGGCCCTGCAACTCCAGCGTCACCTGATCGCGGTCGATTCCGTGACCAACGTCGAAGCCCGCGAGTTCGCCGAAGGTATCCTCCGCCTGCAGGTCACCTCCAACCGTCCTTTGATACGCCACGATTTCGCCACCTGGGCCGGCACCAGTCCCATCCGCATCCTTCGCGAGCAATCCAACGTCATCGAAGCCACCCTCGCCGGGGTATGACTCTGTAACCGCAGCCGAAACAACGTCACAGGGTGAGTCTTTAAGCTCACCCTGTTCTTTCACCTCCCTTGAAAATTCATAAGATCGGTATCATTGACATACTTACTTACGAATAGTAACCTATGGTCAGTAAACGTCTATGTCACGGTCTCAACGAGGAGCTCCCATGTCGCTTGCCAATGGACTCGAACTTACCGGTCTCCATCACGTCAGCTCGGTCACCGCGAACGCCGAGGCAAATCGCGATTTCTATACCCGCGCCCTCGGCATGCGCATCGTCAAGAAAACAGTCAATCAGGACGACACCCGCGCCTACCATCTCTTCTACGCCGACAAGCAGGGCGCTCCCGGTACAGACGTCACCTACTTCGATATCCCTATGTCCGGATCGAACCACGCAGGTTCCGGCGAAACCCAGGAAGTCGGTCTCCGCGTCAAGGGCGAAGCCGCCCTGACCTACTGGGAAGGTCGGTTCGAATCGCTGGGCATCCCCTACGCCGAGCGAACCACTCGCGCCGGCTATCCTGCCCTGCCCTTCACCGGACCTGAAGGCGACCGTCTCGCCCTGATCGCCGAAGGCGACAACGAACCAGTGCCCGCCGGTGAACCATGGGACCAGACCGCGATCCCGACCGAACACGCGATCGTCGGTCTCGGCATCTTCACCATGGCGACAGGACGCCCCGATTCGACACTCCGCGTCCTCACCGAGATCATGGGATTTCGCGTCAGCTCCGACACCCCGGATACCGACAATCCGGACAACCGCACAATCGTGCTCGAAACTGGCCTCGGCGGCAGCGGCGCCACGTTGATCGTTCGCGCAATACCCGGCACACCGCTCGCCCGACTCGGTCGTGGTGGCGTCCATCACATCGCGTTCCGGGTTCCGACATTCGAAGAACACGAGAAATGGACGACCTACCTCAACGAACAAGGCATGCATGCGACTCCGGTGATCGATCGCTTCTTCTTCAAATCGATCTACTTCCGCGAACCGGGCGGCGTCCTCTACGAACTGGCGACCGACGGCCCGGGCTTCGCGACGGACGAACCGTTCGAATCGATGGGGGTCGGGCTCTCGCTGCCGCCATTCCTCGAAGATCGCCGCGCCGAAATCGAAGCCAATCTGATACCACTCGATACCAGTCTCGAACTGACAACGTCCGAATACGCATCCAGGGTGACATCATGAACGCGTCGCACACACACGCCGGCAATCCGGTTCAAACCTTCGGCGCATCGATAGCCAAGGCGAAATCAGTCGTCATCCTGATTCACGGACGGGGCAGTAATGCCGCCAATATCATCGGGTTGGCCGATGTGCTGACACCCGAAACCAACGTCGCCAACCCGACCATCGCCTGGATCGCACCACAGGCGACCCTCAACGTCTGGTATCCGGTTCCCTACACCGAGCCGATTTCCAGCAACGAACCAGCCCTGACCTCCGCGCTGACCAGAATCGACGAACTGGTGGATGAAGCGCTGGCCGCCGGCATTCCGAACGAGCGCATCGCCGTCGGCGGCTTCTCGCAGGGCGCCTGCCTCTCGCTGGAATACGCCGCCCGAGGATCGCGACAACTCGGCTACGCCTTCGGTTTCAGCGGCGGATTGATCGGCCCACCGAAAGAAGAGCGATTGCCGATCGGTGATCTGAACGGTCTACCGATCTTCATCGGTTCCGGGACCTCGGACAGCATGATCGGGATCGACAACGTCGTCCGCAGTGTCAACCTGCTCCGCGCCGCCGGTGCTAAAGTCGAGTTCCAGGATTACCCCGGCGTCGGCCACACCGTCGTCAATCAGGAAGTCCTCGCCGTCCGCACCGCCCTGACCAGCTGGTTGCAATAGTCGCGATTCCGTAATCCCGTAGGGTCACACCTCGTGTGTGACCTGAACTATCCGTTCCGCCAACCTCGGCAGAGACAAGCTCTGCGCCCGCCGATTCGCCAATGAATCCGGCTCCGTCTGTAGGGCTCGACTCTTGTAGTCGACCGCACTGATAACCCGGCGAAACGTTCGCTTCTACGACAAATCGATCACCGGATCGAACCCGAAGTGCGCCGCA
>JBBJOX010000051.1:6214-9694 GCA_037724245.1 Thermomicrobiales bacterium
AGCCGACACCCCCAATGAACGTGTTGGTATCCGCCATCAGCAGATTGCCACTCTGCACGGCCGGCAATGTCTGCCAAACATCACTCGCCAGTACCTGATCAGCCACGTCTCCGACTGCCGCATCGGCAACCGCAACGATCAGGAACTCACCCGCCGCATACTCTCCAAGATTCTCCTGCGAACCGAAGAACGCGAAATCATCAACGTTCTCCGGCTCATTTCGCGGGAATCCGAGATCGGTCAGGATCATCCCCAGAAAGTTGGAACGCTGGTAAAAGCGAAGCTCCGCTGCCCGCACATTGACGATCGACGTCGTCGGACGAGGATTTGGCAGCAGTGCGTTCAACGCGCGCACGCCATCCTCGTACTTCTTGATGAAGGCAGCACCTTCGGCCTTTCGACCCAATGCCTGCGCGTACAACTTGAAGTTGAGCTTGAACGTGACGCCAGGTGCCAGCGAGAACACAGCCGGACCAATCTGCACAAGCTGATCGTAGATCGCCTGATCATGCCGCAACTTGCTGGAAATCATCAGATCTGGTGACAACCCGAGAATCGCCTCGATATCCGGCTCATCGAGCGTACCCACCAGCGGAATGTCACCAACTCGTTCCCGTGAATACGTCGCCATCGAGTCCCGCGTGTACTCCACCGCGCCCACCGGAACCAGCCCCATCGACACCGCAGCATCGAGTTCACCGGAATCGAGTGTGATCAGTCGCTCCGGTTGCGTCTCCAGCACTGTCGTTCCAAAGGCGTGGCGAACGTCCCGCGGGAAAACTCCGGGTTCTGCATCCGTGCCAAAATCCGCATAGGACGCGAACAGCGGACCAACCGGCGAAGCGTCGGAGGCAGTCGAAACCGTGGCTTCGGGCACACCTGGCGCACCCATCTCCTCCGGTGTCGACGGATCGAGCGATAGGCCCGCGACCGGCGACGATTGAGGCGTCGCTTGCGCCATTACTCGATTCCCACCAATACCCAGCGCAATCGCCGAGGCGCCGATCCCTGCCACGAGATGCCGTCGATTGAGTTTCGAGTCCACAATGCTCACCCGGGTTTCTCCTGCACGTATCCAAAAGCTAATTCCGACTCCATCAGTCAGCTTTAGGATAGTACAGCCGGATTCCCCAACCTCGCAAGATCGATCGTGCATCGTGTTGCCGGAAATGCGCTATACCGGCAGCGACGAAATCGCGTTCAGCACGCCTTGCATGTACCCAACGGCATGGGCACGACCACGGTGATTCCAGCCCGAATCGCCATCCATGTTCGGCACATGATCGTCGATCAGAAAGCCGGTAAACCCACTTTGCTTCAGCAACAGCATGATCTCGGCCGGATCGTAATTGCCCTCGCCGATATAGCACTCCCGGAAGTACGGCACCGATCCCTGAACATCGCGAAACTGCACGTAGAGAATGCGCCCGGTCGGACCGAAGTGCTCGATCATCTCCCGCACATTCGCCTGGCCACCCGGCATCTCGGAACAACATCCGAGGCAAAGATCGAGTCCCCACGCCTCCTCGGCGCCGATCTCGATTGCAAGCTGCTCGGCTCGTTTGAATCCGGCAGGATCGGCCAAGATTCGCGCCACACCACCGAGCATCGGCACCGGTGGATCATCCGGATGCAACGCCAGTTTCACACCAGCGGCCTTCGCCACCGGCAGCACCTCGCGCATGAAATGCTCGTAGTTGGCCCACATCATCTCGTGGGAAATGAACTCCTCCTCGTTCGTCGTGTGAACAAGACCACCGGCCCAATCCGGTCGTGCCGGCATGAACTCGGCACCACCCGAGTAACTGCCATCGACCACCGCCTGGTCATAGACACGAACCAGGCTGCCGCCCCGACCGACCTCCTCGCGCGATGTCGTCCAGACCGAATTCGGCATGAAGTTGTATCCGAGAATCGGAATCCCGGCCGCTCCAACCGCGCGGATCGTGTGCTTGTAGTGCTCGATCTGCTCGTCCGCCCCATCCAGCCCGGCGAACGCCTTGTAAATGAAGTTCAGCGGAACATTCTCGATCGCTTCCAGCTTCAGCCCGTATCCGGCCGCCTTGCCCACCAGTGCCCGCAAATCCTCGACTTCCCAGCGAACGGTCCCCGGCAAGTGCGGTGAGTTCATCTGCACACCCGTCACACCCAGCTGCACGGCGTAACGCAGCATCTCGTCGGTCATGTCGCTGAACTGACCGATCGCGATTCGCATCCGTTCCGTTGTCGGTTCCGCCGAAACTGCCATCGGGAATCTCCTCGTCACTGCATTCGATTGGTCCTGATGATTCGCGCCATGATATGGCCAGAGTTCAACCACGTACAGGCATTGACACGCCCTATCGCGAGCTTTAGAGTGCGCTCAAGTCACACAACTGAAGAAACCGTGTCGGCAGCACCGGGTCCTTGCGTAGTCGTTCCATTCAAGGAGCAACGAGATGTCAGGTCATCGATATCGAGCTACCCGTCGTCATGTCATCAAGGGCGCCGCTGGCGTCGCACTCGGTGCCGGCATTGCCGGCGCCAAGTTCGGCGGGATCGCCGCCGCACGCCGCGCCCCGGCCCTGATCCAGGGCGGAACCAGCATCACCTACTGGGGTGGGCTCATATTTTCCGATGCTGCGAATTCGCTGCTGGAGGACACGATCAACGCCTGGGGTGAGGCGAACAACGTCGACACCGAAGTCGTGATGATCAACCAGAACGAAACCAACCAGAAAGTCAGTGCCGCAGTCGAATCGAACACCATGCCTGGTGCCCTCGATCTCGGACTCGATCTCGCACTGCTCCTGACCAACAGCAATCAACTCGCCGATCTCGAAGATCTCTACGGAACCATCGGCACTGCGCAGGGTGGCTGGCACGACTCGGTCGACGGCGCCATCGCCATCGAAAAATTCGGCGGAATTCGACCCGGTATCCCCTTCGGTGCCAGCGGCAATGTGCTCTTTCGCCGACAGGATCTTCTGACCGAAGTCGGTCTCACTACCGCGCCCGCAACCTGGGAAGAACTCAGCGCGCAAGCCGCGCAGGCGCAGCAGGACGGCGTCTTCGGTCTTGGCCTCGCCCTTTCCAACGTCGGCGATGCCAACCTGATGGTGCAGGTGATGCAATCCTACGGCGGTCGCATTGCCGACGATGAAGGCACCACGTGCACGCTGAGTTCACCCGAAACCAAGGCATTTCTCGAATGGGCAAAGGCCGCCTGGGATGCGAATCTCTTCCCGCCAGGGGCAACGACCTGGGATGGTGCCGGTGACAACACCGCCTACCTCTCCGGTCAGGCCGTGTTCATCGCCAATACGGGTAGTGTCAGCATCGCCGCCCAGGCCGATGATCCCGAACTCTTCGAGGCGACCGGCTACTCGGCACTCCCCGCCGGACCCGCCATGACCGTCGCCGTGATCAACCCGAACCTCCGGGCTATCCCTGCATCGAATCAGGATCCGGAAACCGCCCGCGCCCTGCTCGATCATCTCT
>JBBJOX010000051.1:9704-13204 GCA_037724245.1 Thermomicrobiales bacterium
CGCGATCTACGGCCCGGTCCTGAAAAGCCAAGACACGATGGAAGCATTCGAATCGACCGCCGTGCTGAGTGGTCTACGTGATCTCGTCCTCAGCGGTACTGCCCCCGGCTTCCCTGATGTCTCGAATACCGCCTACGCCGATTTCAATTCGAACTTCTCCGTGCCAAAGATGATTCAGCGGATCGTCGTCGATGGCGTCACGATCGACGATGCGATGGCCGAAGCGCAAACGCAGGGCGAAGCGATCTACGCCAAGTACGTCTGATCGATGAAGTCAGGGCTGGGAGTCGGCACCGTCCGACTCCCTCGCGCACGGGAGTCACCGCATGTCCGCCACGTCAATCCGACCGCTCCAGCACAAGCGGAGCCGTTTGACGTTCGCCGGACGTCAGGCGCTGATGGGCTGGCTGCTCGTCGCACCTGCCCTGCTCCTGCTCTTTGCGCTCGTCGCCTACCCGTTCTTTTTTGCCGTCACCATCGCCTTTACCGACCGCGTTGTCGGTCGTGCCGGCAACTTCATCGGCTTCGATAACTTTCGCTATCTCTTCAACAATCCCAGCTTCCAGAAAACGATTCAGAACACGATCATCATGGTCGTCGTCTCCGATATCGCGAAACTGATCATTGGACTCGGACTTGCCCTGCTCCTGAACCAGGCAGTGCCAGGGCGCGGATTGATGCGTGCCGTGATCATGCTGCCGTGGGCCATGCCCGGATTCGTCGCTTTTCTCGTCTGGAAACTCCTCTTCCTGCCCATCGGCGGCGGGATCAATCTCGTACTCAGTGATCTTGGCATCTACACCGACATCATCGATTGGCTCGGCCAGAAATCGACGGCCCTCCCCGCCGTGATCATCGCCACCGTCTGGCGCGGCTTTCCGTTCTGGGCGATTTCGTTTCTGGCGGCGTTACAAGGGGTTCCGCAGGAACTCTACGAAGCAGCCAAGGTCGATGGCGCGACCGCGGTTCAGCGTTTTCGCCATATCACCCTGCCCATGATCAAACCGGTGATCCTGATCGTCGTACTCATGTCGTCGATCTGGACCGCCAACAGCTTCGAAAACATCTGGATCATGACCCAGGGCGGACCTTCCGACGCGACGATGGTCTTTCCGGTCCTTGCCTACTTCGGCATGCAAACGCAGCGCCTCGGCGAAGCGGCAGCCGTATCTGTGGCGATGATTCCGGTGCTGCTGATTCTCGTCTTCTTTGTCACATCAGCAGTGGGAGATCAGGACTGATGAGCAGCCTGACCGAGACCAGACCAACCCCAACCCTGTCACCTGTCCGCACTGGCGTCGGTGGATTCATGGCCAGTCGGCGAATGCGCAAGCTCGGCATGCTGGTCATGATCTATGGCCTGATGCTTTTTGTTGCAGCGGTCGTGATCTTCCCCATTTACTGGATGTTCTCAATATCGCTGAAATTGCCGCGCGAGATCTACCGCATCCCGGGTCTCATTCCGCAAAACCCAACCTGGGAGAACTACCGCATCCTGATCGAGGAAAAGGGCTATCTCACCAATATTCGCAACAGTATCATCGTCGCCAGTTCGGTCACGGTCGTCTCGCTGCTCATCTCCTCGTTCGCGGCCTACAGCATGGTCCGCTTTCGCTATCGATTTCGGGGACTCGTCGGCCGCATCATTCTGCTCACCTATCTGACTCCCGGATCGCTGCTCTTCATCCCGCTTTCCATCATTATTGCCCGGCTCCATCTGGGGAATTCACTCTACGGTCTGGTCATCATCTATCTGACCTTTTCGATTCCACTCAGCACCTGGCTGCTTTCCGGCTACTTCAGATCAGTACCTGCCGATCTCGAGGAACAGGCTATGGTCGATGGCACCAGCCAACTCGGTGCGCTCTTCCGCATACTCCTGCCACTCTCACTGCCGGGCCTGGCAGCAGTCGGTATCTTCACCTTCACCGCGGCCTGGAACGAACTGCTCTTCGCCCTGATCTTCGTTACCTCTGAAGACAAGCGGACCGTTCCGCTCGGCATCCAGTACCTGATCACCGGCGATGTTCTGCTCTGGGGTCCGATCATGGCTGGTGCCACCCTCGCCGCGATCCCGGTGATGGTTCTCTATTTCCTCGCGCAACGCTTTATGGTTCAGGGTGTCACCGCCGGTTCGGTCAAGGGTTGACCACCGAAAAGCAGGGTTTGTGGCAGAGCCTGTCCAGAGCTTGCGGAGGATCCCTGACCGCGTCGCTTCCGGTCGAAATCATGCCAGAAACGATGCCGGTTCGTACAACGCCGCGCGAATCGCGCTCCAGACGGTGCGGTACATCTCCCACGGTGAACCATTCGAGATTTTCACCGTCACGCCACCAGTTCGCTCGACTCCTGCTACACGTCGCGCCCGATCGCACTGTGCCATCGTCAGGAAATCGATCTCGATCACCGGTGATCCATCCAGCGTGTACAGCGGAACTGCCGCGACATTCGTCAGCGCCAGTTTGGCTGCACCGGTGATCTCCGGTTGCGTCAACGATGGATGGCGACAGGCCGCTGAGTTGCGACCACTCGCCGATTTGACGGCAACCGTCTGAATCGACTCACCCAGAAACAATCGTGCCTCGGCACAGGTGGTTTCGTCTCCGGAAACCATCACCGTCGGAATCCCCAACGACGCCAGCACAAAAGCATTCAGCCCGGTTTCACCATGCGGTCGACCACTGATTCGCAGCTCATGCACGACCGCACCAGCGATTGTGTGCGGATGAATCGCCTTCAATGTCTTCGCCATCGCGTGGTAGCCAACGAAAATTGCCGCAGTGAAATCCAGTGAATCGGCTTCCTGCAGCTGGCAGAAGTCCCGCGCATCAGCCGTGCCGGTCACCAACGTCACCGCCGGGTTGATCTCCTCGATCAGCAGGTTTCGCATCGGACCATGTCCATCGACGACGTAAATTTGCTCGGCACCGGCCTGGATCGCACCCTCGATTGCGGCATTCGCGTCACCAACCATCAGCGTCCGACCACGCGCGTATTCCGCCTGCCCCGGCCCCATCATGTCAGCGTGGACTACGCCGGAAATCCCCTCGATATCAACCGAAATGTAGACGTTCAACAGAAACCCTTTCAGCAAAAGCGATGTCCATCGGACGCGCTGTCAATTCACTGGTCGGATCGTACGCCGATCGCGGTATCCTGCAAACAGGTATTTCAAACAATGACCATCGAAAAGGATCCAGTCAATGCCAGAACCGATCGCCGCCGACAGCCGCCCCGCCTTCATCTTCGACCTCGACGGCACACTGATCGACAGCGTCTACCAGCATGTCCTTGCCTGGCGCCAGGCGCTGGAATCGGTCGGGGTTGATCTGCCGGTCTGGAAAATCCATCGTCGCATCGGGATGAGCGGCGGTCTCTTCGTCGCCGCCCTGATCCGGAAAATCGATCACCCGCTTTCGGCCGACGATGCCAAACTCGCCGCGAAACGTCACGCCGAGTACTTCACACCTCTGGCGTCGCAGGCCCGGCCACTTCCCGGC
>JBBJOX010000052.1:0-741 GCA_037724245.1 Thermomicrobiales bacterium
CAACTGCTTCACCCCGATGCAGCGCTGGAAGACGCGTTGAGCAACAGTCAATCCGGCGGTCTGCCGCAAATTCAGGTTGCGGCCAATCAGGGAAAACTGATTCATCTCTTCATCAAAATGTCCGGTGCCAAACGGATTCTCGAAATTGGAACGCTCGGCGGCTACAGCACGATCTGGCTCGCCCGCGCCCTGCCCGACGGCGGTCAAATCACGACGCTGGAACTGGAGCCGCACCATGCGAAGGTCGCGATGTCCACATTTCAGGCAGCGGGACTGAGTGATCGTATTCGCGTAATCGAAGGTCCGGCGGCTATTTCACTCAAGTCACTCTTCGAGGAAGATTCGACACCGTTCGATTTCATCTTCATCGATGCCGATAAACCAGGGAATCCTGTCTACTTCGATTGGGCACTCAAGTTCTCGCGGCCGGGCACGATTATCGTGATCGATAACGTGGTGCGCGGCGGTGCCGTGGTCGATCCCGGCAACAGCGACGCCGGCGTTCAGGGTGTTCGCAACGTCGTTGAGATGATCGCGCATGAACCGCGAGTCGAATCGACTGCCCTGCAAACCGTCGGCAGCAAGGGTTATGACGGATTCATTCTGGCCCGGGTGATCTGAACGAACTCAGAAGTATTGGGGGAGGAAGGCGATGACTCCCCCGGCTTCGCGAACGACATAGGACATCTCAGTCGATGACCACGGTCGAATCGGGCTTTCCGTGGCTGCGGAACTGTGGAC
>JBBJOX010000052.1:751-13199 GCA_037724245.1 Thermomicrobiales bacterium
GTTCACGTGCCATCAGTTCGGCCCGAAACAGATGGAACCCGTCGCTGACGATCAACAGCGATTCAACATCGCGATCTCCGAGCACGGTTTTGACGCCGCGCAAACTCGCCCAGGTATCGCGGCTCTGATCCTCGAGCACAATGGCCGAAACCGGGACGCCCTGCGCCACGAGGAAGTTTCGCGATGCCTCGGCCTCGGTGTAGACATCACCCTCGATCTTGCCACCGGTGACGACGATCAGCGGCGCATATCCTGACTCATAGAGTTCCAAAGTCCTGAGCAAACGAGCTTCCAGCACTTCGCTGGGTCGCCCGTTGTACTGGGCGGCACCGAGCACCACGATCGCGTCGCTCTGCATTGCTTCGTCGGTACGTGCCTGCCAGTAGATCGCGCCAACGAGTGACCCGATCAGCAACGGAACGGCCAGCACGGTCAGGGCAATGACAAGCAAAACCCAGCGCCGCCTGCGTTTGTGACGCACGGACGTTGCGGCTGGCAGTGGAATCGTGTCTTGATGGTTTGGACCGGATGGGATACTGGATTGAGGCAAGGCAGACTCGAATAAATGCGAAGGCAGGATTGCCGAGTCATGATTTGTAGACGTCAGCATGACAGCAGAACCAGACTCGCGCCACCTGATTCATTGCCGACCGGATGCGTCGGCCAGCACGATCCGCCGCGATCCGGACATCGCAGATGGTCTTTGTTCGACCAACTGATTCACTGAATCCCGGTAATCGACTGTGACAGTCCAGAGTGAAAGGTACCTTCGATGACTGATCTATCACTGGCCTGCGCTTTGACAGGACCGGATTTCCGGGCGAGACGCGACCTCATTCTCGAATCATTCTTCAACCAGCGCGACGGTACCGAGGAACTCGCAAATGGTTACGCCTTCCGATTCGACGATGCCCGCCGCTGGGCCGCACCCGCACTGGAGTTCATCGAAATCGAACAGAAGTGTTGTCCGTTCTTCACCTTCCAACTCGAATTCTCGCCAGAGTCAGGTCCGCTGCGTTTGAAACTTCTCGGTCCGGAAGGCGTCAAGGAGTTCATTCGGAACGAACTTGGCCTGCTGGAATCAGACGCGCGACACGTCGCGCACTGACCGCGGCAGGTGGGGTTGTCATGACTCGAGTCGGTCAGACGAGAACAGAAATTTCTGTTTGAGTTGAGGTGGATATAGGTGTCAACTGGATCTGTGCGGTGAGAGCGCTCGGATCGCTTCGACCGCGAGCGGATTCTCCAGCGCACTGGTGTCCCCGAACTCCAGATCGAGCCAGGCGGCTCGTATCGTTCGCCGCATGATCTTGGCGTTCCGCGTCCTCGGTAAATCATCGACGAAGACCACTTGCTCAGGCCGCATCGATCCGCCGAGCTGACGTCCGATGAAGTGGCGAATCGTTTCTTCGGCCTCCTCTGTTCTGGCGATGTCGGCAAGTGGAATAACAAACACGACGACGACATCGCCCTTTATCGGGTGCGGTACGGCAATTGCTGCCGCTTCCCGAACCGACCCCGAGCCGACCGCCGCGCTCTCGATTTCGGAAGGTCCGATCCGCTTCCCGGCCACATTGATCGTATCGTCGGAGCGACCGCGAATGAACCAGAATCCATCGTCGTCGATCTCGGCAAAATCTCCGTGAACCCAGACTCCAGGGAAGCGCGACCAGTAGGTTTCCTCATAGCGCTCAGGCTCGTTCCAGAACCCGTTCGTCATACCCACCCACGGTTCGCGAATCACGAGCTCGCCGACGGTATTCCGAGCGGGCGTTCCCTCGTCGTCGACGACATCGGCAACCATGCCGGGTACCATTCCCGAGAACGAACACGCCTTGATCGGGAATGACGTAAATCCGGAGATGATGCCACCAGATGTTTCTGTCCCTCCGGAATAATTGATGATGGGACAACGGCCGCCACCGATCACATCGAAATGCCATCGCCAAGGATCCGGATTCCAGGTTTCACCAGTTGATCCAAGTATCCGCAGAGATGACAGATCGTGTTGCAGCACCGGCCCGGTTCCATGCGCCATCAGTGAACGGATCGCGGTCGGGGCCAAACCGAGTATCGTCACTTTGTGGCGTTCGACCAGATCCCACAAGCGGTCGACCTCGGGATAGTCGGGAGTTCCTTCGAAGAGGACGATCGTCGCTCCGGCCATCAGGCCACCGGTAATCAGCCACGGCCCCATCATCCAGCCCAGATCGGTGAACCAGAACAGCGTGTCGTCCTCGGTCAGGTCGAAGCAGTACGTCAGATCGTGCATCGCCTTGATCGGGAATCCGGCGTGAATGTGCACCGCACCTTTGGGCATTCCGGTTGTGCCAGAGGTATAGAGGATCATGCAGGGATCATCGGCCAATGTTTGTTCAGTTACACGCTCCGTCGACGCAGTCGGCACCACGTCGTGCCACCACTGATCACGTGGCTCGACCATGGAACATGGCGCATCGGACCGACGAACCACGACACAGTGTTCGATCGATGGAAGGCTCTCCATCGCTTCATCGGCGATCACCTTCGTGGACACCGGGTTGCCCCGGCGACTGAAACAGTCGGTTGTCACCAGCAGCTTGGCCGAGCATCCTTGGAGACGGGTCACGATCGCGGCAACACCATAGCCCGAGAACAGAGGGACAACGATCGCTCCCAGCTTGCCGCAGGCGAGCATCGCCGCCACTGTTTCCGGGCACATCGGCAGAAAGATACCGACCCTGTCTCCCTTTCCAACTCCCAGTGCACGAAAGGCGTTGGCGGCGCGATCGGTCAGGCCACCAAGTTCCCGATAGGTCAGCGAGACGCATGCTCCGGCATCGTCTTCCCAGACCAGTGCCGTGTGTCCAGACCGTGCTCCATCGGCGTGACGATCGAGCGCGTTGTGGACATAGTTGAAGCCCGCTTCGGGAAACCACTTCGGCCACATCTTGCCCGATGACAGATCCCAGACATCCCGGAATGGAACAGACCACTCCAGATCGAGATCATCCATCGCCGCTTTCCAGTACCACTTGGGGTCGGCCGCGATCTCCCGCAGCAATGTTGGATAGTCGCCTGCGCCGGTTCGCCGAAGCAGGCGTTGCAATCCACTCCGCTCAATGTCATCAACGTCAGGGCACCAGGCAATACTCTGCACGTCGACGTCACCGCGTTCTGCCTCGGGCATGGAAACGTTCCTGTTCGGACGAGTCAGGTACTGGCGTCCACGATCACGCGCTCAGTCGCTTGAGATCCGGGCATGGTGCCAATGCACTGTGCGAAGATGGAAGCATAACGAAGGGACGTCGAGCGATGCCATGGCATCAATTCTGGAAGCGAAAGAACAAGGAGGCAGAATCCGAAACCGAATCCGCTGCCACGGAATCGCTTCCGCCACACATGCAACAGATCATCCAGGATCGAAAGCGACCCGACGGTGCCAGTCCCGACCTGCAGACGAAACTGTCTCGTCTCGAACGAAATCGCCTCGCTAGTTTGTACGATATCGAACAAGGCGAACTTGCGATCCAGGCCGGGAATCCCTGGCAGCAACGAATTCAGCTGCTGACCGAGGCAATGGCAACCGTACAGGCGGATCTGAACGAGACCAAACTCATTCGGAGATCACCTTCATCCCCGCCTCCCGACGTGTCCATTGAGGCCATTGGAGCAGAGATCGAACCCATTGCGGCAGTGCGTTTCACCATCGGTGAGGAAACCTTTCTCTATGAGGAGGAACTCGACTGGTCGGAACGGGGTCACCAACTGGCGCAAAGTGAATTGCAGCGGCGATCTGGTGACGTGTCGCAGGTGATCCCGGAAGACGCTGCAGGATCACTCCGCGATC
Organism: Thermomicrobiales bacterium; assembly: GCA_037724245.1. GTDB lineage: Bacteria > Chloroflexota > Chloroflexia > Thermomicrobiales > UBA6265 > JBBJOX01. Next base: position 4,581 of record JBBJOX010000052.1, read on the forward strand.
CTCTCGTGCGCCATCTCGACGAAAGCCTCTTCGTGTTCGCCTCGGACATGCGTGATCGCGCACTGGATCAACTGTCGTTGCCTCAGGCAGTTTCGTTGAAAGATTTGGCAAAACCGTGCCCCGTCTGCGGCGGCTGGACTGATTGGCTGGGCAGGTGCCAGGCGTGTCGGCAACGCGAAGCGGCCCTGCAGGACCTGAAGCGGGAAGAGAACCGCCTGCTGACCGAGCGTGGACGTGAAGCCGAGGAACAGTATCGCCTGAAGGAGCGTCTGCCGATCGCGCGCCGAAGACTGCGCGATCTCGATGCCGATATCGAGACGCTTCGCAGTCAGATCTCACGTTCGATGTAGCAGGGCGTCCATCGAGTAAGGCGGACAGAAGCATGGGTATCCAGCGATTCTACGAACTGATGCTGAGCAACCAGGCAATGGGAATCTCCCTGATGCTCGTGGTTGCTGTGTTCGCGTTCGCGCAGCGCGTAGCGATCGGCGCCCTGTTCGAGGAAGACGATCGTTTCTGGAGATTCATGCTTCGCGCCGCGACGGTGATTTCCGTTCTGACCATGCTCTGGATCACAATGAGCGACAGCTGGTTGCAACTGGTCACCGATCCCTACCGGTTGGCGCAGCGGTGGGACTATCAACGAACGATCTTCGATCCCGTCGACGCAGATTTGCGCCGAATTACTCTCGCGCTCTCTATTCTGGCGGCACTGACGTTGGCCGCCCTGTTTGCGCGGTATGTCGGAGGCTACGCCCTGCAACTCGGCGGGTTGGTTGTCGCGATTTTCGGCTGGTTTGCCCTGTTTATCCTGCGCCAGCGATTCGACATGATCGTCAACACCGTGCCGGCCAGCGACGATGCGTCGTTCATCGATGCGCTGGGGTTCCTCGGCTTCTGGCTCCTTCGGACGAGTCTCGGCATTGTCTCGATAGGACTGACCGGATTGGTCATCGTGCTCGTTCTCGCCCCGCTTGTGACACTTGTGCTCGATCTCCTGAAGCTGCGCCATCCCCGGATGTCGGCCGACACCAGTGAATTCTTCGCCGCGCTGGAACGCACCGCTGCGACATACGAGGATATTCCGCTCTCTGCCCGCTGGAAGCCGATCCGCGCCCGAGGTTGATCCCAGTACCAGCGCATTCCGGATTCAGGGGTTGAGCCGAATCGCCGCCAGTTTCATCACGCCGCGAAACATCCGGCAGAGTTCCAGACCGGAAGAGACCGTGAATCCAATCGTGCGCGGACCAACCCGGTCGACAGCAGTGAACAGAACGCACTGATCGGCCCGGGATTGATGCTCGAAATCGAGTTCTATTCTCGTTGGATCCGTGATGCGATACGGAGTGGCGGCCGACAGATTCCGGATCGCTGCCTCGGCACCATCCCGAATCAATGCTCGTGCCCGACTCGGGGAAAGATGGAGCGCCGTGGTCGATGCCAGCCCTTCCTTGACGGCAACCCCGACTACCTGTTTCCCAAGTTGTGCCTGTGTTTGGGCGACAGCTTTCTCATCACCCGAAATGAAGACAACCGGAACGCCGAAATCTCCGGCAATTGCCGCGTTAAGACCAAACTCGCCAGTCGATTCGCCATCAAACCGGAGATCGTTCAGGAACGTCGTCCAGGTGTGCGCAAGCGGAGCCTGGGGTGTACCGGCGCGAGCGTGGTAACCGGTATACATCAACGCACCCATACCCTCGCGATCGACACCCTGGACCATGCCAAGCGGTTTGTCGTTGCCTGAGATGTAGCGCGCGTCGGGATGAAGTTCCTCGATCAGGATGTTGCGCTGCCCATCGTGACTGTCGTTGACAATCACCTCGTCAGCACCACCCGCCAGGGCTCCTTCGATTGCGGCGTTAACCTCGAACGTCATGTGTCGGCGGAAACGTTCGTATTCAGACTGATTGGTGATGGAACCGATCGACTGTTCGGGAGCATTGACGTGGATCCAGGAGGAAACACCGCAGGTTCCCTCCATGTCAGCAGAAATCAGTACCTTGGTCATCGCTACTCCCGTGGGAAACGAACGCCGGATAGGTCAATTGCACGAGGATAGCCGAGTCTTTGAGAAACAGAAACACTCCCAACCGGAAAACCGATTGGGAGTGCTGCATGGCGCTGTCGTGATGACGAACGGCGTTGAACGTTACTTGGCCTGGTTGCGTCGGCGTCGGCGTTCAGCCTTGCGTCGCTTCGCCCGATTTTCTTCCTGGACGCTGATGAACCGAAGACCTCGTCGATGCTCACGGATGATTCCGGAACGCTCGATACCCTTCGTGAACCGTCGCAGCAATTGCTCGAAGCTCTCAGACTCTCGCATTTCAACACGCATAAAAACTCATCACCACCTTCGATGCGTTGGTAAGATACACAGGAACGCGTGACCCGTTGGACACGCAATGATGCCGGACGAATGTGCCCGCTGCCCACAAGTATACGCCAACGCTGTCGCGATCGTCAGCGCTGGCCAATGTACGTCGGTATCCAGACCGAATCAGGAGTCGAACTTACAGATGCCAACTTCCCGCTCCGTTGCCGCCCTGGCTGTGCATCCGCTGCAGGCCAACACCTTGCATCAGACGAGCATCGATCTGCCCGAGCTCGGTCCAGCCGATGTCCTGGTCCAGACGATCCGGGTTGGCGTCTGCGGCACCGATCGCGAAATCATTCGCGGCGACCTCGGTGCCACTCCTGCCGGCGTAGATTCTCTGGTGATCGGACATGAGGTACTTGGCCGGGTTGTGCAAACCGGCCCACTGGTGGCCGATCTCCAGGCTGGCGATCTCGTCACCGCGACGGTCCGTCGCCCAGATGGTTGCCCTGCCTGCCTCGCCGGCGAACCTGATATGTGTCTCTGGCTGAATTACGAGGAACGAGGGATCTTTCGCCAGCCAGGATTCATGTCCGAGCAGTTTGTCGAGGATCGGCGCTGGCTGATTCCGGTGCCGGAGCATCTGGCGGCGCTCGGTGTCCTGATCGAACCCCTGACCGTGGTTGAGAAAGCGGTACGGCAGGCTGAGCTGATTCAGCATCGACTCAACTACTGGGACCTGCAGACTGCCCTGGTCATTGGTGCCGGGCCGATCGGACTCCTTGGCACTTTGCTTCTACGCTCGAAAGGTGCGCGTGTGGTCACGCTGGCTCGCACGGAGCAACCCAATGCCGCGGCCGATTTCGTCGCCCGGTCTGGCGCAACCTACATCTCGACCCGAACTCGCTCCCTGGACGATATCGCCGCCGAACTGGGCAACATCGATCTGATCATCGAGAGTTCAGGCAACAGTGAAATCGCCCTCGATGCGATGCGCATCCTTGGCAACAATGGCGTCGAGGTGCTGCTCAGTATTTGTGGTGGCGACCACCTGAGCGAACTCCCCGCCGACAAGATCAACACATCACTCGTTCTTGGCAACAAAACCGTTGTCGGAAGTGTCAATGCCGGAACTGTCGACTTCGAGAACGCGGTGCGCCGGCTCGACGATTTCGAACATCTCTGGCCCGGACTGACCGGAACGCTGATTACGAATCGCCTGACCTTCGGCCCGGATCTCGACCTGAACCTGATTACCGGGAAGTCTCCGAACGAAATCAAGACTGTCGTCGAGTTCAGCCAATAGACTGATTGTGTTCCAGCACGAGATCGACGAGTTCTGTCAACGACTGAACGATGATGGCACCAATGTGTTCGTCGTCGCCGTGCCGTCCGTAGCGATCGATCAGGGCCGCCTGCATTCCGATAGCCCGCGACCCGGATACATCGGAGAGTGCCTGATCACCAACGTGGAGCGCATGCTCCGGACCGATGCCAAGTGGATCGAGCGCAGCGAAGAACGTCCGCTGGTCAGGTTTCTCGTAGCCAACCAGTGCCGAGGTGACGATGATATCCATATGTGGCGCGAATCCCATGCGCAGGCAAAAGGCCGTGACATCGGCATCGGCATTTGAAATGACCGCCCGTTTGACACCTGCTGCCTCGAGTCGCTGAACCGCCAGCATCACATCGTCGAACATGGAATAGGTCCAGCCGGAGTTCCCGATTTCGTCGACGAAGTGTTGTCGCACCCGAGCGACGGTTTCGGGATCGGCAGGTGCGCCGGCCGCCTCCAGATAAATCCGCGTGTATTCGATCCAGAACCCGGCCTTGCCTTCAGGACTTCGTTCGCGGATCGGCGAACGGCCGTTCTCGATCGTGTAATAGTCTTCGGCCGCGCGATCGATAGTTCTGAGCAGATCATCATCGGCAGCGAAGCCAACTGCCTGCATAGCTCGGCCAAACCGGTGCCAGCGCGTGGCATCCATCTCGACGAGCGTGTCGTAGAGATCGAATGTCACCAGATCGATGCGGTTGGTCGTGGAAAGTCGGGAAACAGGCACGTAGATTCTCCGATGATGTCTCAGGCAGACGCGCGAGCAGGTGAAAAGGCTTTCAAGTCCACGTCCGGTACCTGATCCATTGCCAGTTGCGCGGCGACCAACCCGGAGTAGGGGCCGAGAGTCAGACCCGATGGACCCAATCCAGTTGCGACGACGACATTCTTCGCACCACTAACCGATCCCAGCCACGGCAGTCCATCTTTGGAAATCGGCCGGAAGCCAACTCTCCATTCCTTGATCGATCCCGCCGCGAGGCCAGGCGCAACCGAGAGCGCCTCGTCGAGTACGGACCTGGTGCCGCCAACCGTCAAGCGATAATCGAAGCCGGAATCGAATTCGCGAGTGGCCCCGACAACAACGCGATCGGGACCAAATGTCAGGATGTACTGATCGCTCAGTTTCTGAATGATCGGCCAGCGCGATGTATCCGCACCTGGCATCGTCAAATGCAAAATCTGCCCACGTTGCGGAGCGACATCGATTGACACACCGAGTGGTTTCAGCAAAGCATTCGTCCAGGCACCGCCAGCAATGATCACGGCGTCGGCAGTGATCCGCTCACCATCGACGGTCACTCCGGTGACTGAACCGGATTCCAGCATCAGTGAAGAGTCCCCCGAACGGAGTGTTGCTCCATGATGCCGAGCCCCTGCCAGCAAGGCATCGCGCATCAAAGCGCCGTCCACGCGGGCGACATCCGGAATATGGATAGCGCCAGGAATTTCGCCCAGTGCCGGGAAAAGCGATCTGGCCTGCTGCCCATCGATGAACTCAACCGGGCCGTTCTGATACCGGAATCGCTCCTGATAGAACCCGAGCAATGGTTGCAACTGCGCGAATTCCTCATCATTCCGGGCACAAATCATCTCTCCAACGGCATCGTAGCCAGTCTGCGTTTGTCCGATTGCTGCGAGTTCATCGATCAGCGATTGGTAGAACGGAACTGCCGTTGCCGCGTAGTCGAGAACTGCCCCGGGTATTGTCTGCGAACTCCCGGCAGAAATGATCCCAGCGCCTGCGGCCGTTGCCTGACCCTGATCGAACCGGTCGACGAGGATGGTGTCGGTTCCGCCTTCCGCCAGATGGTACGCTGCACTCGCTCCTACGATTCCGCCACCAACGACGACGATCCTGCTCATACCAACCATGCTCCCTGTAACTTTGGGCCAATCCGGCTTGTCAACTTCTGCCCAGTATCTTTCATATTGGGCATTCCGGAGTCGGTCCACGGTATTCCGTTGGATAACGTAGAATCCACTTCATGTACAAACAATTCAGCAACCGGTCAAAGTTCTGTCTCAGCTAACCATTCGATGTTTCGACCGGATGGGGGTCTCATTCGTATACCCGTAACGGTTCGGTCGTATATGGCAATGGACAGAACCGCGCACGACAATTAGCCAGGCGGTCGACTGCATCTTCCGCATAATGCGCTGTTCATGAATCACAGGGACGGTCTGCATCGACGCAGCGCCAACACATTCCCGGGGTCCAATCTGCCCGTAGGTCTTTTCCCGGGTGTGACGGGTCCAGGCTCGTGCTCCAAGATTGAGACAATTGATGACACATCGGTGGTCACTTCGAACACGATTCGTGCTCTTCGCAATGGCCTGCCTGTTGCCTCTGGTTCTCGTTGCGTGGTTTTTCCTCGATCGCAGTACCCAGAGAAGTACTGATCAAATCATCAACAACGAGCAAACGGTGCTCGACATTGTCAACCGGTCGTTGACCTCCTATCTCTCCAACACCGAAACCGCGCTGACCAGTCTCGGGCAACAGGTGCCGATCGAAGAGGCAATTCTCGATTTCGATCCGGAGCGATCGAATGAACTGCTCGGTCAGGCTCGTCTTGTCAACCGCGATCTGAACGGGCTGTTTGTGGTGACAGACAATTTGGTCGAGGTGTCGCAGGCTGGCACGCAGTTGCCAACTGGCATGCTGCAATCGATCGAGATCCAACTCCGCGAGACCATTCAGCAGGGAGATCCGACGATTTCGGGAGTGCTGACGCTCGACGACGGCTCCCGCGTTCTCATTCTGGCGGTGCCAGTGACAACCGGTGTCGACACCGCCAGTTCCCGGGAATCAGGCGAGACACCTGCAACGCTCGATCAACTCGGACTCAACAGTCAATTTGCACAAACCGAGCAAACCGGAACGACAGAAGATCCGGTGACCTCCCCTGGCGAAAACATCGGCGCAATCGGAGCGATCATCCCGGCCGCCAATCTCGAACAACGCGTCCTTCCATTTTCCAGCGGGAGAACCGAAATAGCCGTCACCGATGGCATCAATGTGCTGATCGGGACCACCGGCATCGTCGCCGAGGCCGACGACTTCCTGATCCGGCAAACCGACATCATTACCAGTGCCCTTGGTGGAACCAGTGACAATCTGACGATCGAGGATGCAAACGGAGTCGAACGGGTCGTTGTCTACGGTCCGGTTCAGAATCCCAAAATCAGCTGGGCCATCTTCATCTCGTCACCAACCGCCCGAACCTATACCTCGTCGCTGTACATGCAGGGTCTGATCGTACTCTCGCTGGCGGGAACGATCATTCTGGCGCTGGCGGTTGTGTTCGGCGAACTGACTGCGCGTCCGGTTCGCACGCTCGCGCGCAAGGCCGATTCGCTGCAACGGGGCGATTTCAGCACCGACCTGCAACCAATGGGCGGAGGGGAAATCCGGGTCCTCAGTCAGGCATTCTCGGATATGGCGCGACAACTCAAGGCGCAATTCATGGGACTCGAGGAGAGCCGACATGAACGAGAACGGCAGACCGCCCAGATGCGGGACTTGCTGCGGCGAACCCTGCGCCTGCAGGAAGATGAGCGGAGACGCATCGCCGGAGAAATCCATGACGCCGTGTCTCCGTTGATCACCGGAGCGCTCTACCAGGCCCGGGCACTGCTAATGACCAATGGCAAAACGCCGCCGGAGGAACGCGAACAAACACTCTCCAACGTGAACACCCTGCTGGAACGGGCATCGGACGAACTGCATGGTGTGATCTTCGATTTGCGCCCACCAGATCTCGATGATCTCGGCGTCGTGGCTGCGATCGAAGCCTATGTCCAGACAATCAAGCAAACCGGCCTCGAATGCCGACTCGAAGTCGAAAATGAACCGAGCGATCTTTCCCCCGAAGTGCGACTCGGGATCTACCGGATCGTTCAGGAAGCCCTCCACAACGTGGTGCGCCATTCCGGTGCCGATGAAGCAGTGGTGCGACTCGAGACCATTGGCGAACGACTCCGCGTCACCATCCGCGACAACGGATCCGGTTTCGATCCGGAGAAAGCGGTCCGGCCGACATCGCTTGGCTTGCTCAGCATGAAAGAACGGGCCGATGCGATCGGTGCCACGTTCCAGATTGTCAGCCGGGCAGGCGGTGGTACCGCCATCATCATCGACCGGACGAATTCGGGTAATGTGATGTCAGACGATGTTCTGGCTACCCTGATCCAGGAACTCGAAACCGATCTCGGGGCTACCGCAGCTGGTGTGTCCGGCGGCAATGAAGAATCAACAGGAAAGAACGCATCGTGACATCGGTACTTCTCGTCGACGATCATCCAGTGGTCATCGAAGGTCTGCGCAAACTCCTCGAAGCTACGGGTGACATTACTGTCACCGGAGCGGCGCACGATGCCGCAGATGCGATCGAACAGGCAAAGCGGCTGCAACCGGATGTCATTCTGCTCGATCTTCGAATGCCGGGCGCGACAGGCATTCAGGCAACGCGGCGCCTGCGCGAACAGGAATATCACGGCACAATCATCATTCTGACGTCCTACGGTGAGCAGGCTTATGTGCGGCAAGCGCTGGAAGCCGGTGCCAACGGCTATCTGCTCAAAAACACACCAGCCGATCAACTGATCTCCGCCATCCGCGCGACGAATCGTGGTCGACGAACCCTGAGCCCGGAACTGATCGATGGCATCCTCGAAGATCTCGGAGATCTGGCCCGTGAGAAAACCCTGCGCGATTCGGATCTGAGCGACGACGATCGGACGATTCTGCGCCTGACCAGCGAAGGGGCGACTAACCGCGAAATCGGCCTTTCGATGCACCGCAGTGAGGTGGCAATCAAGAAAAGATTGCAGGTCATTTTCGCGAAACTCGGCGCGGTCGATCGAGCGCACGCCGTTGCCGAAGCAATTCGACGAGGATTGATCTAGCGTAGTCGCGCGATGCTGTAGGCTTTCTGGCGTCGTGTCCGGGTACAGGTTCCCG
>JBBJOX010000053.1:0-13105 GCA_037724245.1 Thermomicrobiales bacterium
GTCGTTCGCCGCCGCCGCTGTATCCCGAAGTAACGCCTCGGTGCAGGTATCGACCTGCATCGGCGACAGAAACCCCGATATCCGACCCCCGGCCCGACCCTTCAGCGATCCCACGAAATCCCGCGCCGCCGCGAAATCCCGCTCCCCCTTCGCCTCGTCCCACGCGTACGACATTCGCTTCCCGTCGTGCGTAATCCACTTCCCGCTCTTGTACCCATTCGCAACATACCCCCGAAGTCCGGCCGCTTCCATCGCGTCCGCCGTCTGCTCCCCGTGGAACCCGATCTCCATCGCCGTCGTTGTCCCGATCCGGATTAGCTCCGCCATCGAGAACTCGAGACTCGCCTGCGCTCCGGCATCGTCGATCGCGGCCGAGCGCAACGGCAACATCTCCGCCAGCCCTGTCATCGAGAACTGCCGCTTCCCGCGATCTTCCAGAAACGATTTGTCGAGCGGAGATTCCGTCAGATGCGAATGCGTATTGATGAACCCCGGTGTCACCAGCCGATTCCCCAGTTCAACTGTGTCTTCGACCGGCTCCGTGTAATCAGATCCCACGAACACGATCCGATCATCCTCGATCACCAGACACCCATTACTCAGAATCCGATGCTCGCCATCCTGAAAAGCCACGATCGTCTTCGCATTCATCCGCGTTCGCGTCATCCAGCACATCCTTGTCCACAGTATCTGGGCCAGTCCGGTAGCCAAATCCTACCGCGACCGTAGCCAACGAGCCATCAACCTGATCCCGACACCAGGAAATCACGTACCACCGGGTACGAGACCGGGATCGGTCTCTTTACACAGGAGCTTGAACCATGAACACCCGAAACCGCCGCGGCTTCGTTGCCGCCGGACTTTCCCTCGTCGTCGGTGGCGTCGTTACCCGCACCGTCGCCCAATCCGATTCCACACCAAGCGCTTCGCCGCAGGGTTCGCCTGAAGCCTCACCTGGTGCATCGCCGGCCGCTTCGTCTGGAACCGAGCTGACCATCGAGGCCTTCCGCTTTCTGCCTCAGGACATTGAAATTCCGGTTGGCACTACCCTGACCTGGACCAACCTCGATATCATTCCGCACAACATCACCGCCGAAGACAGTTCATTTGCCTCGGAGAACTTCACCCGCGACAAAACGTTCAGCTACACATTCGAAGAAGCCGGCGTCTTCCCCTACGTCTGCACACTGCACCTGAGCATGACAGGCACCGTCACCGTCGTGTAGCTTCTTGGCGCGGGCGACGAGGCAACGCGTCTCGTCGACCGCGTTCCTTTACATCAAGCCTGAATCTTGAACCCCAGATCTGTCAAAAACCCGTCAGCCAGTTGCGTCCAGGTCGACACATCCGGCAACTCGCTGGCCATGCCTAATCCATGCCGACCATGCGGATAAACATGCAGGGCAAACGCCACACCGTGAGCCGAAAGCGCTTCGGCCAACCGCAAGCTATTCGAGACATCGACGGCGGCATCGTCCGCCGTGTGCCACAGGAATGTCGGCGGCGTATCGGAAGTCACCTGCAAGTCCGGCGACAGCTCAGCGCGCAGCTTCATCGAAGAGTTGTCGCCTAGCAGATTGAGCAACGAACCCTGATGCGGGAAATCTGCCAGATTGATCACCGCGTAGCAGAGCACCATCGCATCGGGGCGACAACTCACGCGCTCGATCGGATCGTCGCTCGTCGTATCGCCATCGTCGTAGATCGTTCCGGCGGTCGCGGCCAGGTGTCCACCCGCCGAAAACCCAAGTATCCCGATCCGATCCGGCCTAACCTTCCATTCTTCCGCCCGCGATCGGACGATCCGGATCGCCCGCTGCGCATCCCGCAATGGATTCGGATGCCGATGCGGTGCCACCCGGTAATCCAGGACAAACGCATGAATCCCGATCGAGTTAAGCCATCGCGCGATCGGCTCACCTTCGTGCTCCGCTCGCATTCGATATCCTCCTCCCGGAGCCACGATCACAGCCCCGGCCAGCTCACCATGCGCTGCCGGATAATGCGTCAACGTCGGAACGAATTCGTCCGCCGGATCCGCCAGTTCCGCATGCCCGGCCGGCCACAATTCCAGAATCATTCTCACTATCCTTTTCGATCGATTCCTGCTTCGATCCATTTTCGCTACCAACTGCACGAGGGCAAAGCTCTCCCGCGCACCTCGATGCAGCGCGTGGAATCTGTCTCACTCACTTCTCGCCAAAGCATCCAATTCTTGCACGACTACTGAACCCGGAACAGACCCGCACCTCATGTATGGAGCGTCTTGACGCACGCGGAATTGATTGCGTACGGTGAAGTCAACGCTGCGGCGTGGCAGTGCAAACAGCGATCTGGCTTTGCCCTTCACCCTCATGCCGCAAACCCCGGGAGTTCCCCATGACGTCACGTTCCCTCGTTCTCCTGCTGCTCGTGCTTGGCCTGCTGTCTCCACCTTTCGCACCGTCAGCTATTGCCCAGACCCCTGTGCCTCGAGGAGCCACACCCACTCCTGCCTTGCCCGCGACCATCGATGATGTCGATGGTGTCGCCGTCGAGATTACCGACATATCCCGCATCATCCCACTCAACGGTAACGTCGCAGAAACCATCTATGCCCTCGGTCTGAGCGCAAACATTGTCGCGACCGATCTCAGCGCACTCTATCCACCGGAAGTCATCGACCTCCCGAAAATCGGTTACCAGAGCCAACTCTCGGTCGAATCGATCCTCTCCTACGAGCCGACGCTCGTCATGGGAGCCGAAGACGCCGGGCCGCCCGAAGCGATCGACCAGTTACGCAACGCTGGCGTCACCGTCCTCATCCTTCCGCAATCAAATTCAGCGGAGGGCGCCGTTGCCGAAATTCGCGCGATCGGAACTGCGCTCGGTGTCCCGGCAGCCGGAGACGCCATCGCTACCAACGTCGAGCAAACCATTGGCGAAGCACAGGCGTTGTCGGCATCGATCGAACCGCGGGCACGTGTCGCATTTCTTTACGTTCGCGGGGCCGGCACCCAGCTCATCGCCGGGTCGAACAATCAGGCCGATGCTGTCGTCTCCGCCGCGGGAGCGATCAATGTTGGTGCGGAGATCGGGATTCAGGGATATAAGCCGATAACCCCGGAAGCACTCGTCCAGGCCGCACCCGATATCATCCTCGTCTTGCAAATGGGCCTGGAAACCACCGGTGGACTCGATGCCCTCCTCGCGATTCCCGGCGTCGCCCAAACACCTGCTGCCGAGTCGGGGAACATTGTCGCCTTCGACGATCTCTACCTGCTTGGATTCGGACCGCGAATCGGCGACGCGATCTACGATCTGACCCTGGCTTTCTATCCCGAAATCAAACTTCCATCGAAGCACCCCGAATGGCAGGGCACATCCTGACCCCAGCATTCGATCCAATTGAATCAGCCGTAGTCGTCTGTGAAGCCGATAGTGTCGGATGAGGCGCCCTGCGCTTGACGCACTTGCAACATCTGATGAATACTGAACTCCGATGAAACTAGTCTGCTTTGTTCGAAACTAACACCGGGAGACATTAATGCCTAACGAGAACAGCCGTTTCAATCAGGAATTAAGCCGACGCCGAGTAGCCCAGCTGGCCACTGCCGGGGCCGCAACCGCCGTCTTCGCTACCTCGACGATCGCAGGCGCCCAGAATGCTACCCCGAACGCAACGCCCGTCGGTGGATCGCTGACCCTCTATTGCGGACGCTCCGAAGATCTCGTTGCCGCACTCGTGCCGGATATCGAAGCCGCCACCGGAATCACCCTCGACGTTCGCTACGGCAGCACCGGGGAACTGGCAGCACAGATTCTCGAAGAGGGTGACAACTCTCCGGCCGGTCTTTACTTCGGACAGGACGCCGGTTCGCTTGGAGCACTTGCCAGGGAAGGGCGACTCGCCGAACTGCCAGATTCCGTTCTCGATCTGGTCGAAGAGCGGTTCCGCTCGCCGGACGGTCTCTGGGTCGGCCTTTCTGGCCGGGCCCGGGTTCTCGTCTACAACCCCGAAAACGTCGATGTCGCTACGCTTCCGGCTAGCATTCTGGATTTACCATCAGCTGATGTCGGTGGTGATATTGGCTGGGCTCCAACCAATGCATCATTCCAGTCATTCGTGACTGCGCTCAGGGTGACTGAGGGCGAAGATGCCGCCCGCGAGTGGCTGGAGGCGATGATCGCCATCGAACCTGTGACCTTCGACGGCAATGGCCCGGTTCTCGAGGCCGTTGGCACTGGAGAACTCGCCGTTGGCATCGTCAACCATTACTACCTCTATCAGGCCCGCAAGGAAACACCGGACATCGCCGCCGAGAACTACTTCTTCCCGGATGGCGACATCGGATCCATGATCAACGTCGCTGGCGTCGGCATCCTCGCCAACAGTGGCCAGGAAGATCAGGCGCTGGCAGTTACCCAATACTTGCTCGGAGAGGAAGCCCAAACCTTCTTTGCCGAAGAGACAAGTGAATATCCACTGGCGGCAGGAGTTGATGCAATTCCCGAGCTGACACCGCTGGCCGACATCGAAACCCTCGAAATCGACCTCTCCGATCTCGACGATCTGGAAGGCACCATTACCCTCCTGACCGATCTCGGGCTGATTTAGCAGTACCATTGCGTCGGGGCGGAACGCTACCGTCCCGACGCGACACGTAGCCTCTGCAGGCACCAGCCTGCGCCAGTGGACGTCACCTTCTTGGCATCGCACTTCTTCGAAACGAAACCAGACGCTGCACGGAAACGTGTCCTTCCCCCAACTCTGCTGCTGATCCCTGCCCTCGCAGTCTTTTTGGTCATGTCAGTGCCTTTCCTATATCTCGGGTACCGTGCCATCAGTGCCGGCAACGATATCTGGCCTCTCATTTTCCGCGAACGCACCATGACCCTGCTCTGGAATACGATCCGTCTGGCTGCGTCGGTTAGCCTGACCGCGACCTTGCTCGCGGTTCCCTTCGCCTGGTTAACAGTTCGCACCGATCTGCCATGTCGTCGCGCCCTGAACGTGATCATTCCACTCCCACTGGTTATCCCGTCGTACGCAGGAGCGATAGCCCTGATCGGTGCACTCGGGCCGAGAGGACTTCTCCAGGAAAAACTGGAGCGCTTCGGCGCATGGTTCGCACTCTCACTCTTCACATTTCCCTACATCTATCTTTCTGTACGAAGTGCCTTGCAAGGTCTCGATCCGTCACTCGAAGATGCAAGCCGAAGTCTCGGCAAGGGACCGTTCCACACCTTCATCGAAAGCACATTGCCACAGCTTCGCCCGGCCATCGGGTCCGGGGTTTTGCTCGTCGCCCTCTACACCGTCTCGGATTTCGGTGTCGTCACGCTGATGCGTTACGAGTCCTTCGTGCGCGGTATCTACACCCAGTACCGGGCATCGTTCGATCGGTCACTGGCTGCTGCGCTGGGTCTCATTCTCGTGGGACTTGCCATCACTCTCGTGGTTGGAGAATCCAGAATTCGCCGGCAGGCCAGCTTTTACCGAACCGGCAGTGGTTCATCGAGACAACCTGCCATCGCCCGTCTGGGACGCTGGCGTTGGCTGGCATTCACCTGGTGCCTGCTGGTCAGTTGCCTCTCGCTCGGCTTACCGACTGCAATGTTCTGCTACTGGCTCGCCAGTGGAACTTCAGCAGGACGTGATCTCGGTGGATTGCCGATTGCGATCTGGAACTCGCTCACGGTCGGCGTTCTGGCCGCGATCTGCGCGCTTCTGGCTGCACTTCCAATCGCTCTATTGGCCGTACGTCATCGTTCGAGCATGTCGACATTTCTGGAGCGAAGCAGCTATCTCGGGTTCGGGCTGCCTGGAATCGTGATCGCATTAGCCTTCGTGTTCGTGGGAGCCCGTTATGCCACACCGTTCTACCAAACGTTGCCGTTCCTCGTTCTGGCCATGGTTGTACGGTTTCTGCCTCATGGTGTCGGCGCAGCAACGTCGTCCCTGCTCCAGATCAGTCCGCGTCTCGAAGAGGCATCTCGCACCCTCGGCCAATCATCCTTGGCCACGATCACGCGAATAACCGCACCGCTTGCCAGACCCGGCATCATCGCCGGGGCGATCCTGGTCTTCCTCGGTTCGATGAAGGAGCTTCCCATCGTGTTACTCCTCGCTCCCACAGAGTTCAACACACTGGCGACGGAAACCTGGTCGGCGACGGAAAGTGGTGGTTTCGGCCGCGCTGCCGCCCCAGCCCTTCTGATCATCCTGCTGTCTGCTATTCCCACGCTTTTACTCGATCGTCAGCGCAAAGTCTCCGCAATCGAGATACCGGGAACATGACATCTCAATTGCGGGTTGTTGGGCTGTTCAAGCGATTCGGCAACGTCAGTGTGGTCAACGGGCTGGATCTGGATGTTCAGTCCGGGGAGTTCGTCGCATTGTTAGGGCCGAGCGGATGTGGCAAAACGACGACTCTTCGCATGATTGCCGGTCTTGAGCGCGCTGATGCCGGTCAGATCGAGATTGCCCAAACCGTCGTGGCTGCAAACAGTCGGCACATTCCTGCCGAACGTCGCAATATTGGGCTTGTCTTCCAGGAATATGCGCTCTTTCCACATCTGACCATCGGGCAAAATGTGGCGTATGGGCTCAGGCGAACCCGGTCACGCAGCACAACCGTTGCCGATTATCTAACGCTGGTTGGGCTCGCCGGTCTGGAAAACAGGTATCCACGGGAGCTTTCAGGAGGCCAGCAACAGCGCGTTGCATTGGCCCGGGCACTCGCTCCGAAGCCAGACATCCTGCTCCTCGATGAACCATTCTCCAATCTCGATCCGTCGCTGCGAGCCCAGGTCCGGGCAGAAGTTCGCGAAATTCTTCGACAATCGAATTGCACATCCGTTCTGGTGACCCACGATCAGGAAGAAGCGCTGTCCATGGCGGATCGGGTGGCGGTCATGTTCGATGGACAGATCGTACAGTGCGCCACCCCCAGAACACTCTACGAACAACCAGCGAATCACGCGGTCGCATCGTTCGTCGGCGATGCCTGGTTTGTTGAAGGCGTCGCTCGGGGGAAAGTTATCGATACTGCGCTCGGTCAACTCCGTGGACGCTCCGAGCAACATGGGCCAGTGACCGTTTTGATCAGGCCAGAAATGATCGTCATCCTCGCCGCCGATTCACCTTTCGGCGTTGAAGCCAGCATTACCTCGAGCCGATTCTTCGGACACGATCAGTTGTTGACCTGCCAACTGAAGGACGGAATGCGCGTTGAGTCCCGGATCATCGGTGCCCCGGAACACACCACCGGCGACAACGTGCGACTGATCGTACGCGGCCATGTGCTGAGTTTCAGCGATCAGAAGTAGTTGACTGTAATTCCTCCATCGACGACAAACTGGGACCCTGTCATCCACGACGATTCGTCTGACGCCAGGAAAATACCGGCATTGACGATATCTTCGGCCCGGCCAAATCGTCCCAACGGAATTCGATTCAACCGCTTCATCTTCTCGGCCTCATTCGGGAACAGTTGCTCGGTCATCGGAGTCAGGATCGGACCGGGACAGATCGCATTCGCCCGAACCCCGGTTGGTCCATATTGCACAGCCAGTGAACGAGTCAGCGAAAGCACCGCTCCCTTGCTCGCGGTGTAGGCATCCTGCGGATTCGAGCAACCAACCAACGCGACGAACGACGCAATGTTGATGATCGAACCGCCACCAGCCTCGATCATTTGTGGTATCGCGTGCTTGCAGAGCAGAAAAAAGCTCTTCACGTTCACCCTCTGGATTGTGTCCCACAGATCGGGATCGGTGTCGACAACCGAGGTATCGGCTTCCGGCATGATTCCAGCATTGTTGTATAGCACGTTGATCGGGCCGAACCCGGCACTCCCTTCCGCGACCAGACGCCGAACATCGCCATCACTGGTGACGTCGCCGATTACGGGTAGAATGGAATCACGATTGGCTGATCCAACCTCCTTCATCGTTTCGTTCAGCCCAGCTTTGTTCACGTCAGCCGCAACAACTTTGGCTCCATGCTCGATAAACATGCGAGTGGCAACACGACCCATTCCACTCCCGGCACCAGTCACGAGAATGATCTTGTTCGAGAGCCGGCTGGATTGGGTCATGACAGTCTCCAGATTTCGAGTCGTAGCGAATGAATCAGCAAGAGTCCCCAAGCGCGGCCGTCAGGTATGGAGACTTGCCGCCACCCATCGGCCCAAGCTCATCCACCGGCCAGAAGTGAGAGAGCACGATCCAGCCAAGAATCCCGTTCATGATATCTGCTTCGTACTCACTGCCAAATCCTTCCTCTGCACAATCCTCGTTCATCACTCCCCAGGCGATGTCCGTTCCATTGGAAAGGCGAAACAATCCGGTGTCAGCACGCAAGCCCTTCAAACTCCCTGTCTTGTTCCCTACCCAAAGCTTGCTGTTTTCACCATACGGGTTGTAGCCCACATAGCGGGGACCCTGCCCCATGTAGTGCTGCCGGCCGAGTATATTCAGCATCTTTTCAGACGCATCCTTGCTGATCATCTCCAGCTTCGAGATCTTTTCCATGATCAGCATGTAGTCGCGAGGAGATGCCACAGCCAATGCGCGATTGTCGTCCTTGATCAATTCGAAATCGATCCGGTTGTTCACGACGATTGTGTCGTATCCCATCTCCTGCATCGTCGCCGTGATCACGGCCGGGCCACCAACCAGATCGATCAGCATGTTGGTCGCCGTATTGTCGCTGACGATGATCATCAACATCGTCACATCGTGAACCGTTGGTTTCAGGCCCAGTTCCATATCCCGGAGCACACCGGATCCCTCAACGATCACGCTCTTAGTCAGTTCCAGCCGATCGTGCAGACCGATCTTCCCTTGCTCGACCTGCTTGAACACCTCGATCATGATCGGCACCTTGAATGTGCTGGCGGTCGGATATTGCCGGGTCGGATCGATCAGAATCTCTTCACCGGTCTGGACATTCCGTGCGGCCAGTGAATACTGACCCGAATACCAGTTTCGTGCCGATTCCAGACGATGTTGCGTCAGAGCAGTCTTCGACATTGATTGGACTTTCATTTCGGTCATTGGCTGATTCGACATACATGTAGTCCGGATTCACAATCCGGATCATTCTGTGCAATTGAAACCGAACTATCCATTCCTGTGAATATCTGGAAGGACAAATCAATGCCTGAACTCCGTGGAATGCTGACACTTGAGGCGCTTACCTCCCGAATTAAAGCTGGTGATATCGATACAGTGATCGTCGCTGTCTGCGATATGCAGGGACGACTCGTCGGGAAACGCGTGCGAGGTGAATTATTCATCGAGCAGTGCGTCGAGCACGGCATTCACTTATGCACATATCTTCTTGCAACCGATATGGAAATGACCACGCCGTCCGGCTATGACCGCATGAACTGGGGAAGTGGGTACGGTGACTATGTTGCGCGTCCCGATTGGTCGACACTGCGGATCATTCCGTGGCTGGAATCGACTGCGCTCGTCCTGTGTGACGCCGTCGAAGAATCAGTCGGATTGGATGTCGAGATCGCGCCCCGAACCATTTTGCGTCGTCAGATCGAACGACTCGCCGAACACGGTCTCGTTCCGCAGATGGCAACCGAGCTCGAGTTCTACGTCCTTAAACAAACGTACGAAGAACTCTACGACACGAAATTCTCCGATCTCAAACCATTCGGCTGGTACAACGAGGACTATCAACTCCTGCAGGCGACCAAGGCCGAACCGCTGTATCGACGACTCCGCAACGAGATGACCGCGGCAGGCATACCGGTCGAGTTCTCCAAGGGCGAAGCCTCGCCCGGCCAGCATGAAATCAATATTACCTACGCCGATGCAATGACATCGGCCGATCGGGCGGTGCTGTTCAAGCATGGTACGAAGGAAATCGCCCATCTCGAGCAGCTCGCCATCACCTTCATGTCGAAGCCGGACCAATCGTGGACCGGATCGAGCGGTCACATTCACGTCAGCCTGACTGATGCCGAAACGGGCAATTCAGCGTTCTCGGTCGGTGGGCGAGAGATGTCCGATCGCATGCGTTGGTTTCTTGGTGGACTGATTGCCGGGGCGCGAGAGATGTCGCTCTTCATGGCATTCACCATTAACGCCTACAAGCGTTTCGCCCGCGCCAGCTGGGCGCCGGTGCACCTGGTCTGGGGTCGCGACAACCGGACCTGTGCCTTCCGTGTCGTCGGATCGGACAGTGCCCTGCGCATCGAGAATCGACTTCCAGGTGCGGATAGCAATCCTTACCTTTCCTTCGCGGCCGTACTCGCGGCGGGAATCGATGGCATTGAACGCCAAATCGATCCTGGTGATGAATTTCGCGGAAATGGCTACGAGGCTTCCGATCTCGCTCGCATTCCGGCGTCGCTCTACGAGGCACTTGATACCTGGAGAGTAAGCGAACTCGCCAAACGCGCGTTCGGTGACGACGTCCACACTCATTACCTCAACATGGGCACGGTTGAACAGGAAGCGTTCGACGCGGCAGTGACGACGTGGGAACGGCAACGCTATCTCGAGCGCGGATAGCCAGTTTAGGCAGTTGCGGAATATAGGTGTACATCTGCCTGCCGGAGATTGACATGGGGAACTTCGGCACACTACAGTATGCCAAATTCACACCTGAAACCATTGTTCACATATGTGCACCGGACAAACGAATGTCTTCAGTTATCGCTTCGGTCAAATCCGCCGACCGTACTCTGGATTTGCTTGAGTTATTTGCTCATCATCTTGATGGTCTCACGCTGACCGATGTCAGTGAGCGTACCGGTTGGCCCAAGAGCAGTTCGCTCGCGTTACTGCGAACTCTGCATCAACGTCAATTTCTCGAAGCAGCCGGTTCCGACGGCAAGTACCACCTGGGGCCCCGCGTCGCCGTACTCGGATCGGCCTATCTAAACAATCTCAGTTTGACCCGTGAAGGTGCTGAAGTCGTCCGCGACGTCGCCCGCGCCTGTGATGAAACGGTTCACCTCGTAGTTCTTCGTGGGAGTGACGTGCTCTATGTAGCCAAGGAAGAAGGTGGCGGACAGATGCGCATGGTGTCGACCGTTGGCCGCATGATCCCCGCTCACGCCACTGGCGTTGGCAAAATGTTACTGGCCTCGATTCCGGAGTCCGACCTCGATCTGCTTCACCCTCCGGGAGTGTCGCTGAAAGCCATGACTGAGAAAACGGTGACCGATCGACAGGAATTTTCACGAATTCTTGACCAGATTCGCGCTCAGGGATATGCCAGAGACGATGGTGAATCGACGATCGGAGTCAAATGCATCGCCGCGCCAGTGTTCGATGTCAACTCCAGGGTCATCGCCGCGATGAGTGTTTCCGTGCCAGAACCACGCTTCACCGAAGCGCGCGCACCCAGACTCCATGAAATCCTGATGGACGGTGCTCGCAGGTTGTCGCGGCGAATGGGATGTCCGGCTTCGAGCCTCCCAGCCAGAGCCGAACCGGGGTGACCCATGTCGCAGGTTGAAGTAGGTTCGAAATACGGGCAGCTCCGGGTCGAGGCCCGATGTGGACCGAGCATCCGGGCACGCGAAGCGATCGAGTACTATCTCTTAATCCTGCCGATGGTTCTCGGATTGCTCCTCTTCTTCCTCGGCCCAATGATCGCCTCGACGATAGCCTTCCTCGCATCTGCTGATGCGTCCTGTGTCACTGGCACAACCCTGATTGTCGATGGTGGGTTGTCGATCACGTTCCAGGGTCGTGAAGCGACGTCAATCCGAGTGTTCTCAGGACGTGGCGGAATTCCGGCAGATCATGCCTAACCGGTCTGTCTGGAACCTGGACGTCCAGTTGAACCCGATCGCCAAACACTGCCCAACATTTAAAGCTGTGATCCGAACCAAATCGTGACATGTAGCGGATACCGGCTGCTTCCGGTACCACCGAGCGAATGTGTACTGACACCGCCTGTGTCAGGCGTCGGTGCGGCCCTGTCAGCGCACTGAGATCGATGTCCGCCAGACCCAGATCCTCGGCAATGATTGCAAGATGTCGCTGAGCCCGAAGACTCGCCAGCGTTTCAGCAGACGCACTATCCACGAACATTGCTCCGGTACCGATCACCGTTTGGTTCCAGCTCCGCCTGATGGCCCATTCCTGAGGGACCGACCCGTCGGCTTCTGGACCGAGTTGAGCAACGATTCCGAGCGATGGTCGAAACTTCTGGAGCGTTTCCACAAGAACACCGCGCAGCGATGAACAGCAGTACATCACCGCGAAGGAGGTTTGGCTGGCCACTGCTGCCGACTGAACCGGGGCATTGAACCTGCCATGACATCAGGTGGCGAAAAAAACGGACGGTCGTTGCGCCCAACCCGAAATATCCCGGTCACTGGCGGTTCGACGAGTTTCAGAGGCGCGATCGCTGCGATTGCCTGCCCACGGCACTACTCTTGACCGATGAAGTCGTGGGCTGCATCGAGCGCCTCTCGTACCCGATCGGAACGGATCGCTTCGGCAACACTGATATCAGCCAGAACGGGATTCATTCCGACAAACCATGATCGGATCGTATGATCGTCGTCCCATGGCTGGAGCATTGTGACCACCTGATACGCTGCCCGCAACCGCCGTTCTGTATTCAGTTGTCGGATCTTCGGCAGAGGTTGGTTGGCCCACCGCGCGAACGTTTTTGGATCCTTCACCCCGACCGCAAAGGCAGCAACCGGCCTCGTGAGTACAGCTTCGAGTTCCTGAACGATTGTCGGAATCGAAGCCCGCATCGCCTTGGCGTGGGCCTCATTCTCGGAGAGCTTGATTTTCGATTGCGCAGTCGGGTAGTTCTCTACCTGATAGGCCACGGCTGCCTCCTGAATATTAGCCATTTTCGTACACTCCACTCTGTTCAGCGTAGTATACACCTTGTAACCACTCTTCTCTACCAGCCGAAACCCCATCCTATCCGCCAGAACAGTTCGAACCTCGGGTCTAAGGCACTGGTGTCCGATACAGGTGTTTCCCGTTCACCACGATCTCGATGTCCACGAGATATGGCGTCAGAGCCTCCGTGTTGACTGTCAGTCCGAGTCCCGGACGTTTCGGCAGATGGATCAGTCCAGCAGCGTCGCGTTCCAGACGCTCCACGGTTAATGCCCACGCC